>NZ_JACGTN010000024.1:0-29532 GCF_014763005.1 Stenotrophomonas sp. Br8
ACTTGCGCCGTCCCCCGCAACCTGAGCCACCCCGCCATCCCACGGATAGCGAGCTTTTGCTGTTGACGTTGACGTTGCCCTGGCTTCGGCGGGTGCAGGGCGCAGCCCTGCCGAACAACACCCCTCAGTAACGAGGACGGCCTTCTTCCAGTACCTGGCGCAGGAACGGCACGGTGATCCGCCGCTTCGCCGCCAGCGATTCGCGATCCAGCCAATCCAGCAGCGTGATCAACCCACCCAGCTCGCGGCCGGTGTGCGACAGCAGCCACTCGATGGCGGCCTCGTCGATCGCCAATCCCCGGCGCAGCGCGCGCTCGCGCAGCACCGCTGCGCGGCCTTCCTCGTCCAGCGGCTGCAGCAGCACGCGCACGCACTGGCCCAGGCGCGAACGCAGGTCCGGCAACACCAGGCCCAGTTCGCCGGGCGACTTCTGCGCGGTGTACAGCACCGTCACGTCGGCAGCGCGCGCGCGGTTGTGGAAATCGAACAGCGCGATCTCGTCCTCGCGGTTGCCCGCCACCGCATCCAGGCCATCCAGCGCCACCAGCTCGCGCTGCTCCAGTCCTTCCAGCGCCACCCGCACCCGGCCAACCACACTGGCCAGCGGCACGTACGTCGGCAGGCGCCCGGCCTGCTCGGCGCTGGAACACATCGCCAGCGCCTGATGGGTCTTGCCGGTGCCGGCCGCGCCTTCCAGGTAGATCCAATCGTGGCTGGCCCCTACCGCGATGGCATGCAGCTGCGCCAGCGCGCCGTCCGGCGCACCGATGAAGCTCTCCAGGCGCTGGTCCCGCGGGTAATGCAGGGCCAGCGGAAGTTGCGGCACACCAATCACTTCAGTTCCGGACCCTTGTCATTGCCAGGCACGATGATATGGGGCTGGTCGATCACGCCATCAAGCACGATCGCGGGCTTCTCGCCGGCATACAGCTCACTCTGCCGGTAGCGCTGGTGCGCATAGCGCAACAGCACGTTGCTCACCGCCGCCACCGGCAGTGCCAGCAGCATGCCGAGGAAGCCGAACAGCTGGCCACCGGCCATCACCGCGAAGATCACCGCCACCGGGTGCAGGCCGATCTTGTCGCCGACGATGCGCGGGGTCAGCACGTAGCTCTCCAGCAGCTGGCCGACGGTGAACACCACGCCGACCAGGATCAGCAGCTTCAGGTCGAACCCCTGCGCCTGCACCAGCGCAGCCACGATCGCCATCAGGATGCCGGTAGTCGCGCCCAGGTAGGGAATGAAGCTGATCAGGCCGGCGATCAGGCCGATCAACAGGCCCAGCTTGAGCCCGACCAGCGACAGGCCACCGGCGTAGATCACGCCCAGCGCCAGCATCACCAGGAACTGCCCGCGGATGAACGCACCGAGCACTTCATTGGATTCACGCGCCAGCGCGGTGATCGTGCCGATCTGGTTGCGCGGAATCACCGATGCCACGCGCTCGACCAGCTTGTCCCAATCGCGCAGGAAGTAGAACGCCAGGATCGGCAGCAGCAACAGGTTGACCACCCAGGTGACCACCGTGAAGCCCGAGCGCGATACGTAGCCCATGAAGGTTGTTGCGAACCCACCGGCCTGCTGCCAATGGCTGCGCACCCACTCGATCAGGCGGTCCGGGTCCATCCACTGCATCACTTCCAGCCCGGTCTTCTGCTCGAACCAGGGAATGCCCTTCTCCATCAACCAGGCCTGCGCCTGCGGCGCCGCGGCGATCAAGGTCGTGATCTGGCGCTCGATCATCGGCACCAGCACCAGCAGCAGCGCGACGATCACCAGCACCATCGCCACGAACACCAGCACCACGCCGGTCATGCGCGAGCGGCCGGTGGCCTCGATGCGGTCCACCAGCGGATCGCCCAGCCAGGCCAGCGCCAGCGCCAGCACGAACGGGGTCAGGATCGGTGCCAGCAGCCAGACGATCCAGCCGATCAGGCCCGCCAGCAGGATGTACTTCAGCCGACGCAGGAACTGCGCGATTTCCGCTTCCGGGGACAGGATCATCGCAGGCGGTACTCGTTGCTGACCGGCGCCGGTGCCGGTGCACCGGTCGTATCGTCGATCGGCGTCGGCAGGGCCGGCAGGGTCGCCGACGGCACCAGGACGCCGTTGTCGCCGAGCATGCGGTTGAAGCCGGCCAGGCCGGTGGTCATTTCCAGATTCAGTTCCAGATGATCGGCGGTCGCACGCAGCGGGGTAACGTTGCGCACCACGGCCACTTCACGCAGGCCGGCAGCCAGGCGCAGGTATTCGTCCGCGCTGTTGATGCCGGTCACCACCACGCGGTAGGTGCCCGCCTGGCCAGTGGCCGCACCGGCCTTGGCATAACGCTTGACCAGCGCGTCGGCAGCGCCATCGGCACCGGCGGCCATCGCGCGCATGGCGTTGGCGTCCTTGCTGGTCCACTTGTTCAGTTCACGGCCGTTGTCGACGAACACCCAGTCCGCCTGCCAGCCGCCATTGGCGCGGTAGAGCTTGCCGATCAACTGCATCGGCGGCGAATAGCGCGACGAGGCGCGGGCAACGGCAGCGCTGTCCTGGCGCCAGATGGCACCGGCCAGGGCCTGCTCGGCTGCGCCACCACTGGGCAGGCCGAGCTTGTAGCCGCGCTCGATGGCCCGGCTCAGCAACGGCCGCGCGGCATTGGCCTGCTGCACGCTGACCAGACGCGGACCGCTGCCGTCATCAACGGCCAGCCACAGCACCGGCTTCGGTCGTGGCTGCGGCCACAGCGGCAGGCCCAGCGCCGACACCAGCCCGTCCACGTCATCCTCGCGGAAGCGGGCGACCAGCAGAGTACGGAAGCTCGGCGCACCGCTGGCGCCCACGCTCTGGTCCTGCTTGTAGTCGTAGCTGGCCACATAGTCCTTGGCATTGCGCAACGCCTGCGCCACGCCGGGGCGCGACATGACGCTGCGATCGCCGGACAATTTGCCCAGTACAACGCTCAACGCGCGGGCAAGTGCACCGTTGCGGTCAGCCTCGGCTTGGCTGTTGACGGGCACTTCGGCCTCGTACGCACCACTGGCAGTGGCAACATCCCCCTCGGTTCGCATGCCGCTCTGGGCCATCGTGGCCACCGGCAGGCACAGCGCAAGGAGCAGGGTCAAAAACAGGCTGCGGCGCATCAGGACATCCATTGGCTCGACGTATCCGGGGGGAATTGTTGCCCGAATACGGCCTTTGCGCCAATGCGGCCTGTTAAAATCGGCGATTCAACCCCTGCCAGCGCCGACGCCCGTGACCAACAGCCCGTCTTCCGCCCCTTCCCCCCTCACCTACCGTGACGCGGGTGTCGACATCGACGCCGGCAACGAGCTGGTCGAGCGGATCAAGCCCCTGGTCAAGCGCAGCTTCCGTCCGGAGGTGATGGGCGGCCTGGGTGGCTTCGGCGCCCTGTTCGACCTGTCCAACAAGTACCGCGAGCCGGTGCTGGTGTCGGGCACCGACGGCGTCGGCACCAAGCTGAAGCTGGCCCACCAGCTGAACCGCCACGATACGATCGGCATCGACCTGGTCGCCATGTGCGTGAACGACGTGCTGGTGCAGGGCGCCGAGCCGCTGTTCTTCCTGGACTATTTCGCCACCGGCAAGCTGGACATCGACACCGCCGCGGCAGTCGTGGGCGGCATCGCCAATGGCTGCATCGAGGCCGGCTGCGCCCTGATCGGCGGCGAAACCGCCGAGATGCCCGACATGTACGCCCCGGGCGAGTACGACCTGGCCGGCTTCACCGTCGCTGCCGTCGAAAAGAGCGAGCTGAAGGACGGCGCCCATGTCGCCGAAGGCGACGTGCTGATCGGCATCGCCTCCTCCGGCCCGCACTCCAACGGCTACTCGCTGGTCCGTCGCATCTACGACCGCGCCGGCCGCCCGGCCGAGCTGGAACTGGAAGGCGGAGTCAAACTGGTCGATGCGCTGATGGCCCCCACCCGCCTGTACGTCAAGCCGATCCTGTCGCTGCTGAAGTCGCACGGCGATGCCATCCACGGCATGGCCCACATCACCGGTGGCGGCCTGACAGAGAACATCATCCGCGTGGTGCCCGAGGGCCTCGGCCTGGACATCCAGGCCTCGTCGTGGACCCTGCCGCCGGTGTTCCAGTGGCTGCAGAAGGAAGGCGCGGTGGCCGACAGTGAAATGTGGCGCACCTTCAACTGCGGCATCGGCTTCGTGCTGATCGTCGCCCCGGACCAGCTGGAGGCCGTGTCCGCTGCGGTCAAGGCGCAGGGCCTGGAGCACTGGACGATCGGCCAGGTGGTCACCGCCCAGGGCGGCGAACGCGTCCACATCGCCTGATCCACTGGACAAAGGAACCCGCATGGACGCACCCACTCCCTTGTCGACGACGCCGGCTCCGCCGGTGCTGCCGCCGAACCCGGCCGTGCCGGTGTTCGGCCCGCAGGACGCCACCCAGCTGCGCCAGCTGGCAATCGGCCACTACGTGGTCGCCGGTCTGATGGCGGTGTTCTCGCTGATCTTCATCCTGCACATCGTGCTGGGTATCGCCATGCTGTCCGGCTCGCTGCCGATGAAGTCCGGCGGTGAACCGTCTTCGCCGGAAGAACAGCAGTTCGTCGGCTGGCTGTTCACCGTGATGGGTTTCTGCATCGTGCTCGGCGGGCTGACCCTGGCCGGCTTTGTCGCCTATGCCGGCCGCTGCCTGTCGCAGCAGCGCCGCTACCTGTTGTGCATGATCGTGGCCGGGCTGTCGTGCCTGTTCACCCCCATCGGCACCATCCTCGGCGTGTTCACCCTGGTCGTGCTGCTGCGCCCGCAGGTGAAGGCCGCCTTCGCTGGCCAGGCGGGTGTGGCATGAGCGATGGAATGAACCCACCGCCGCTGCCACGACAGACCCTGGCCGATCTGCAGACCGCCAGCCACCTGCACAACCTGAAGATCCTGTTCTATGCACTGGCAGGCTTCCATTGGCTGGCAGCGCTGGTGTTCCTCGGTTTTGTCGGCATCGTCGCCTTCGAACGCGGCATGGATGACGGCGCCGTGCTGGCGACGGTGTACGGCGCGGTGTCGCTGCTGGCCATCGGGCTGGGCTTCCTGCAGTTGCGCACCGCTCGGCTGCTTGGCCAGCGCAGCAATCTGGCCTGGTGTCGCGGCGCGGCCTGGGCCGCGGTGATGGCCGGCCCGCTGGGCATGGCGCTGACCGCCTACGCGGTGTATTTCCTGCGCAAGCCGGAGATCGCCGCACTGTTCGACCGCGGCGACCACGTCAGCGTCTGAGCTGGCAGGCGCATGTTCCGTCCCTTCTGCTGATCGCTCCGACATGTCCACGCCCGCCGCCTCCACGCTCGCCAGCAACCGCGCCACCCACTCACTGTCGGGACCGAAGAAGGTCGCGCTGGCTGCGGTGTTGTGCATATTCGCAGCAACCTGGATCCATCCGCTGTGGCCGCTCGAGCAGGCCCTGCACAGCTCGCTGACCGTGATCGGCCTGCTCGCCCTGTGGTGGGTGGACCGGCGCTGGCAGCTGGACAACGGCGCGTTCATCGCCATCTGCGGCTTCATCGCCATCCACTGCGTGGCCGCGCGCTGGCTGTATTCCAACGTTCCCTATGATGCCTGGCTGCAGTCGCTGCTCGGATGGTCGCCGGATGCCGCCTTTGGCTGGCAACGCAACCACTTCGATCGCCTGATCCACTTCCTCTATGGCGTCTGCTTCACACCTGCGTTGCTGCAGCTGGCGCGACAGTCCTGGCCTGCGCTGCGCATCGGCCAGGCATTCACCCTGGCGGTGATGGCAGTGATGTGTTCCAGCCTGGTGTATGAGTGGCTGGAATGGGGCATCGCCCTTGCCCTGTCGCCGGAAGCGGCCGAGGCCTACAACGGCCAGCAGGGCGACATGTGGGACGCGCATGCGGACATGCTGCAGGCGACCCTGGGCAGCCTGTTGCTGTGGCCGTTGGTGCGCCGGAGCGCGGCGCGATGAGCATCTGCCGCATCGCCGTGCTGGCCTCCGGCCGCGGCAGCAATCTGCAGGCCATTGTCGACGCCATCGCTGCGGGGCGGCTGCCGGCCGAGGTTGTCGGCGTGTTCTCCGACCGTCCCGATGCGACCGCACTGGAGCGGGTGGCAGCGGATCGACGCTGGGCGCATGCGCCGAAGGAATTCAGCGACCGCGCCGCCTACGAGCTGGCGCTGGGTGATGCGCTGGCTGCATCCGCCCCGGACTGGATCGTCTGCGCCGGCTACATGCGCATCCTGGGCGCCGATTTCGTGCAGCGGTTCAATGGCCGCCTGGTCAACATCCATCCCTCGCTGCTGCCGCTGCACAAGGGCCTGCATACCCACGCACGGGCACTGGAGGCCGGTGACGTCGAGCACGGCGCCAGCGTCCACCTGGTGGTGCCGGAACTGGATGCCGGCGCGGTGCTGGCGCAGGCGCGGGTTCCGGTGCTTGCCGGCGATGATGCGCAGACCCTGGCCGAACGCGTGCTTGCGGTGGAGCATCCGCTGCTGATCGCGACCCTGGAACTGCTCTGTGCAGGCCGTCTGGCTGAACGGGAAGGCCAGCCGACATTCGACGGTCACCCCCTGTTTAGCCCCTTGGCTCTAGATTCCGCCGGGAACCTGAACCGGTAACCCCCGTGCACACGCCCCGCTGACTGCGGGGCTGGCATCCTGCTCCCCTCCTGCGGTTCCTGTCGGCCATGAAGACCACGTCCCTGCTGCGTACAACCCTGCTGCTGCCGCTTGCCGTCCTCGCCTGTGCGGGCTGGGGCCAGGCAACAGCGCCTGCTGCGCCGGCACCTGCCGAGGTGGCGCCGCCGGTGCTGCCTGCACTGGCCTGGGAGCCGCCGCCGCTGCAGCCGTTCAGCGCGACCTACCAGGCCTTCTACAAGAGCAAGGAAGCGGGCGACGCGACCATGCAGGTCACCCACACCGGTGGCAACCAGTGGCGGGTGGACATGCAGGTAGTCGGCCGTCGCGGCTTTGCCAGCGTGCTCGGCCTGAACATCGAACAGAGCACCGTGTTCGAGGAGCGCAACGGTGTCTATGCGCCACTCAGCCAGAGCACGGTGCGCAAGGGCCTGTTCCTCGGCAAGAAGGCCGTCGGCACCTACAACTGGCAGGCCGGCACCGCGCAGTGGAGTGGCGACGTGGAAAAGAAGCGCGCACAGCCGATTCCGCTGCAGGCCGGCGACCAGAGCGCCCTGCTGATGAACCTGGCGATCATGCGCGATGCCCGCCCTGGCGCGGCCATGCACTATCGCTACGTCGACATGGGCAAGGTGCGCCAGCACGATTACCAGGCCGCGCCGCAGACCGAGAACGTCGAGGTCGGCGACCTGTCCTACAACGCGCTGCGGGTCTATCGGACCAACGGCGGCAACAACGAAACCATTCTCTGGATCGCCAACGGTGTCCCCACCCCGGTGCGCATCCTGCAACGCGAAGACGGCGAAGATCGCGTCGATCTGCGCCTGATCGAATACCAAGGAGTCTGAGCATGAACACCCTGACCCGCCCCCTGACCTGGATCGCCGCTGCCGCATTGTCGGTGGCCAGCCTGCCGGCCATGGCCCTGCAGCCGTTCAAGGCCGACTACCTGGCCAGCTACATGGGCATGCAGGCCAACGGCAGCATGACCCTGGCCAGCGAAGGCAGCAACAAGTGGCGCTACAGCCTGCAGGTCAAGAACCAGCTGGCCGACCTGAGCCAAACCACCGTGTTCGAGGAAGTGCGCGGGCAGCTGCGCCCGCTCAGCAGCCAGGATCGCTCTGCGTTGCTGGTGAAGAAGCGCAATGTGCAGGCGAACTACAACTGGACCAGCAACCAAGCCACCTGGACCGGCGACATCAAGCCGGATCGCGCCGGACCGATCGCGTTGAAGGCCGGCGACATGGACGCGCTGCTGATCAACCTGGCCATCGCCCGTGACCTGGCTGCCGGCAAGCCGCTGACCTATCGCATGGTCGACGAAGGCCGGGTCAAGAACATGACCTACCGCGTGGTCGGCAAGGAATCGGTCACCGTGGGCGGCAAGAGCTACGAGGCCACCAAGGTCTCGCGCACCGACGGCAACAAGGAACTGATCGCCTGGATCGTGCCGGAGTTCCCGGTGCCGGCGCGCATGCTGCAGCGTGAAAGCGGTCGCGATGCGCTGGACCTGACCATCAAGGCGATGAACTGACCGGCGATCCGCGCCATCCACGCATGGCGTGGATCTACTGGGACGTGAAGTGGATCCACGCCATGCGTGGATGGATGTCCCAAAAAAACGCCCGCTTTCGCGGGCGTTTTTTTATTTCTTCGGCGCTTCCGCCGGCGCGAACTCGGTGCGGCAGTCCACCCGGATCTGCTCGCCCGTGGATCGACGCACGAAGGTACGGCAATGGCGGTTGCCGTCCTGGCTGTCGTTCACCGCCACCGCGTAGAACGACTGGATGATCTCGTCACGGGTCACCGTGCCGTCGCCATTCCAGTCCATGTCCTTCTGCTCGATGCCCTTGGTGATGGCGATGTTGGCGTACCAGGCGTAGCCCAGCCACGCCAGCACGATCAGCACCAGCACCAGCAATGCCTTGCGGCGACGGCTGAACTTGCCGCGCAGGATCATGCGGCCACGCGCCGGATGGTGGCGCCGAGCGAAGACAGCTTCTCTTCGATGTTCTCGTAGCCGCGATCAAGGTGGTAGATGCGATCGATGGTGGTATCGCCATCGGCCATCAAGCCAGCCAGGATCAGCGACGCCGACGCGCGCAGGTCGGTCGCCATCACCGGTGCCCCGCTCAGGCGTTCGTGACCGCGCACGATGGCCGTGTGGCCTTCAACCTGCACGTCCGCGCCGAGGCGCAGCAGTTCGTTGACGTGCATGAAACGGTTCTCGAAGATCGTTTCGTTGATCACGCCCACGCCGTCGGCCACGCAGTTGAGCGCCATGAACTGCGCCTGCATGTCGGTCGGGAACGCCGGGTACGGCGCGGTGGTCAGGTTGACCGCCTTCGGCCGCTTGCCGTGCATGTCCAGGGTGATGCTGTCTTCGGTGGTCTCGATGGTCGCGCCGGCTTCCACCAGCTTGGCCAGCACGGCGTCCATGGTGTTCGGGCGCGCGCGGTTGACGGTGACCTTGCCACCGGTCATCGCGGCGGCCACCAGGAAGGTGCCGGTTTCGATGCGGTCGGGCAGCACTTCATGGCGGCCACCGGACAGGCGCTCGACACCTTCGATGACCAGGCGTGCGGTGCCGAGGCCTTCGATCTTCGCGCCCAGCGCGATCAGGCAGTGCGCCAGATCGGTGACTTCCGGTTCCATCGCCGCGTTGTCGAGGATGGTGGTGCCTTCGGCCAGTACCGCTGCCATCAGCACGTTCTCGGTACCGGTCACGCTGACCATGTCGAAGGTGAAGTGGCCACCCTTCAGGCGCTTGGCGGTGGCCTTGATGAAGCCGTTCTCGACCACGATGTCGGCACCGAGTGCCTGCAGGCCCTTGATGTGCTGGTCAACCGGGCGCGAGCCGATCGCGCAGCCACCCGGCAGCGACACTTCGGCCGCGCCGAAGCGGGCCAGCAGCGGGCCCAGCACCAGGATGGAGGCACGCATGGTCCTGACCAGTTCATACGGAGCCACATGCTGGTTGACCGGACGCGGGTCGACCACGATCGCGCTGCCGCGCGACAACGTGCCCTGGTCGATGGTCACTTTCGCGCCCAGTTCGCCCAGCAGCTTCACCGTGGTCACCACGTCGTGCAGATGCGGCACGTTGGTGATCTCCACCGGCGCGTCGGCCAGCAGGGTTGCGCACAGGATGGGGAGGACGGCGTTCTTGGCGCCGGAGATGCTTACTTCACCGTGCAGCGCAGCGCCGCCGGTCACAACGATCTTGGCCATGTATTGGGGATCTTCTGCGGTTCAGCCGGCTTCGGCCGGGGTCACGGTTTTCAATGCGAGCGCGTGGATCGCGCCGCCCATCAGGTCGCCCAGAGTGGCATACACCATCCGGTGGCGGGCCAGCGGCATCTTGCCGGCAAAGGCCTCGCTGACCACGGTCGCTTCGAAATGCACGCCATCGTCACCCTGCACGTCGGCGCGGGCGCCGGGCAGGCCGGTTTCGATCAGATTGCGGATGGTGTCGGCGTCCAACGGGCTTTCCTAATAAAATGTGCGTCCATTCTACTTCCGCTGCGTGGCGTCCGCATGGCTGAATCCCTGTTGCCCCCCCGTTCCGCCGACCCTGCTGCCCTGGTCGCCAGTGGCCGGCGCGTGTTCGAGATCGAACGGCAGGCGCTGGACGCCGTGGCCGACCGCCTCGGCGACGCCTTCCAGCAGGCCTGCCGGGCGATCCTGGGCAGCCGCGGCCGGGTAGTCGCCACCGGCATGGGCAAGTCCGGCCATGTCGCGCGCAAGATCGCCGCCACCCTGGCCTCCACCGGCACCCCGGCGTTCTACGTGCACCCGGGCGAGGCCGGCCACGGCGACCTCGGCATGATCACCGAGGACGACGTGGTGCTGGCCCTGTCCTATTCGGGTGAATCGGATGAGCTGCTGATGCTGCTGCCGGTGCTCAAGCGCCAGGGCAATGTGCTGATCGCCATGACCGGCCGCCCGCAGTCGAGCCTGGCCAGCGCCGCCGATTTCCACCTGGATGTGAGCGTGCCGGCCGAAGCCTGCCCGCTGGCGCTGGCGCCCACCTCCAGCACCACCGCATCGCTGGCGATGGGCGACGCCCTGGCGGTGGCCCTGCTGGACGCGCGCGGCTTCACCGCCGACGATTTCGCCCGCTCGCACCCGGCCGGCAGCCTCGGCCGCCGCCTGCTGCTGCACATCACCGACGTCATGCACACCGGCGAGGACCTGCCCAAGGTCGATGCCGGCGCCAGCCTCAGCGAAGCGCTGATGGAGATGAGCCGCAAGCGCCTGGGCATGACCGCCGTGGTCGACGACCAGGGCGTGCTGATCGGCCTGTTCACCGACGGCGACCTGCGCCGCGCGCTGGACACCGACCTGGACGTGCGCACCGCCAGGATCGCCGATGTGATGACCCGGCAACCGCGCACCATCAGCGCCGACAAGCTGGCGGTGGAGGCTGCCCGGCTGATGGAAACCCACAAGATCACCGGCCTGATCGTGGTCGACAGCCAGGGCCGCGCGGTCGGCGCCCTGAACATTCATGACCTGTTGCGGGCCCGGGTGGTTTAACCGACAGTCCGTAGACCCCATTCAGTCTGTACCAACGAGCCCGCAACCACCGAGTCCGATGCCCTGATGCCCTGGTCCCCCCTGCCCGCCTTCCCCGCCCATCTGCATGCCGTTGCGGCCAATATCCGCCTGGCCTGCTTCGACGTGGACGGCACCCTCACCGACGGTCGGCTGTACTACGACAAGGATGGCAACGAGAGCAAGGCGTACTTCGTGCAGGATGGCCTGGGCCTGAAACTGCTGCAGCAGCACGGTATCCACCCCGTGCTGATCACCGCGCGCAACAGCCAGTCCGCGCTCAAGCGCGGCGCCGACCTGGGCATCGACACCCAGATTGCCGTCGGCGACAAGCTGGCCAGCGTGCAGGCGCTGTGCGTGCAGCACGGCATCGGCCTGGAGCAGGTGGCCTTCATGGGTGACGACCTGCCGGACCTGGCGCCGCTGGGCGCGGTCGGCCTGGCCGTGGCCCCGGCCAATGCCCATCCGTGGATCGCCGAGCGCGTGCACTGGATCACCCGTGCCGACGGCGGCCGAGGTGCCGCGCGCGAGCTGTGCGACGTGCTGCTGGCCGCGCAGGGCCGCCTGGACGCCGTGCTGGCGAGGTTCGGCGCATGAATGCCCCCACCTTGAACTGGCGGATGATCCTCGGCGTGGGCCTGCTGCTGGCGGCCCTGCTGAGCAGCTGGGCCGCGCTGCGCAACCGTGAAAAGGCACCTGTCGTCGAAGGCCAGGACGCCGGTGTGGACTACATCCTGCACGACTTCCAGATCGTCGCCCTGGACGAACACGGCAAGGAATCGACCACCCTGCGCGCGCCCCTGCTGGAACGCCAGCGTGGCGACCAGACGCTCAACATCACCACCCCGCTGTTCGAAATGCCCGACAAGGACGGCAAGCACTGGACGCTGCGCGCCGAGACCGGCTGGCTCAGTGCCAAGGGCGACGAGATGAAGCTGCGGGGCAACGTCGCCGGCGACAGCCCGGCCGATCCCGGCGTGGTCCCGACCACCTTCCGCACCGACCACCTGGACGTGTTCCCGAAGGACAACCGAGCCCGTACCGATGCCCTGGTGACCATGACCCGCCCGGGCATGGAGCAGTCCGGCGTCGGGTTCGAGGTGGATTCGAAGAACAACACGTATCATTTCCTCAGCCAGTCCAAGGGCCGTTACACGCCCAAGCGCTGATTCCGCCGCCCGCCCGCGACGTCTTCCCGACAGGCGCGAAGCAGGCAGCCCCCACCCGCAGCCCCCGGTCCCGCCGGAGGCCCACCACCGGTAGAACGGACCCCGATGAAGATTCCCTTTGCAGCCGTGCTCGCACTCAGTCTTCTTGTCCCCGCTGTCGCCTTTGCCAAGTCGACCGACCGCAATGAAGCGATGAACATTGATTCCGGCGCGCAGTCCGGCACCCTCACCGGTGACGGCAAGACCGTGCTGTCGGGCGGCGTGATCATCACCCAGGGCACGCTGGACCTGCGTTCGTCCGAGGCCGAGATCTACCTCAAGGGCGGCGAAGCCGTGCGTGCGGTGTTCACCGGCAAGCAGGCCAAGATGAAGCAGCAGCTCGACGATGGCAGCTGGATGGATGCGGTGGCCGACCGGATCGACTACGACATCACCACCGAGATCATCACCCTGACCGGCAACTACAAGGTCACCAGCGCGCGCGGCACCAATGCCGGCCAGCGCATGGTCTACAACACCCGCAGCGGTGAGATGAACTCCGGCGGCGATGGCAGCCGCGTGCGCACCGTGATTCCGCCGAAGAACAAGACTCCAGCGGCCGCCCCGGCTGCGGCGCCGGCGGGAGGCAAGAAGTAATGCTCGTCGCAACTGGCTTGCGCAAACGCTACAAGCAGCGCGAAGTCGTCAAGGACTTCGGGCTGACCCTGGACGCCGGCGAAGTGGTCGGCCTGCTGGGTCCCAACGGTGCCGGCAAGACCACCTGCTTCTACATGATCGTCGGCCTGGTCGGTGCCGATGCCGGCAGCATCGTGCTGGACGGCAAGGACATCACCGGCGACCCGATGTACACCCGCGCCAAGCAGGGTGTGGGTTACCTGCCGCAGGAACCGTCGGTGTTCCGCAAGCTGACCGTGGCCGACAACCTGCGCCTGGTGCTGGAACTGCGCGAGGACCTGGATTCGGCTGGCCGCGAGCGCGAACTGAACAGCCTGCTCGACGAACTGCAGCTGGGGCACGTGTCCGAACAGCTCGGTGCCAGCTTGTCCGGTGGTGAACGCCGTCGTTGCGAGATCGCGCGTGCACTGGCCGCCAAGCCGCGCCTGATCCTGCTCGACGAACCCTTCGCCGGTGTGGACCCGATCTCGGTCGGCGAAATCCAGCGCATCGTCACCCATCTCAAGCAGCGCGGCATCGGTGTGCTGATCACCGACCACAACGTGCGCGAGACCTTGGGAATCTGCGACCGCGCGTATATCCTCGCAGAGGGCACCGTACTGGCCCAGGGCTCGCCCGAGGCGATCCTGGACAACGCCGACGTGCGCCGCGTCTACCTTGGGGATTCCTTCAAGCTGTAACCGCGGCCGCCGGGCCCTCTCCCTTCCGTTCGGCACAGGCATGAAGACTCGGCTGCAGACATCGTTGGGACAGCAGCTGGTGCTAACGCCCCAGCTGCAGCAGGCGATCAAGCTGCTGCAGATGTCCACGACCGAGCTGGAGCTGGAAATCGCCCAGGCGGTGGAGAGCAATCCACTGCTGGACTGGTCCGACAGCAGCGACGAAGGCGCCGGTGTCGACAAGGACGCCAGCAGCGACGACGCGGGCGGCGACAATGACGCCCCGCCCGACAATGCTGAAAACAGTGGCGACGACTGGGCGCCCGCCGAGCTGGACTGGAGCAGTGGCGGCAGCGGCGGTAGTTTCGATGATGACGACGACAACGGCAGTGCTGCCGAACGCGTCGCCGAAACCGAAACCCTGGCCGACCACCTGCTGTGGCAGCTGCACCTGACCCACCTGTCCAACCGCGACCGCAGCATCGGCGCCGCGCTGATCGATTCGCTGGAAGACGATGGCTATCTGCGCGAGCCGCTCTCGGCCATCGCCGAAGCGCTGTTGCCGGCGATCCATGCTGGCGAAGACGAAATACTGACCGTGCTGCACCAGATCCAGCGCTTCGACCCCGTTGGCGTGGCCGCACGCAGCCTCGGCGAATGCCTGCAACTGCAGCTGGATGTGCTGCCTGTCGACACCCCGTGCCTGGCCCTGGCCCGACAGGTCGCCGCCGGCCCACTGGAACAACTGCCGCGCAGCGGCGTGACCGGCCTGGCCCAGCAGCTGAAGCAACCGTTGGCCGAGGTCGAGACGGCCGTGGCCCTGCTGCGCTCGCTGGACCCTCGCCCCGGCACCCAGATCGCTCCGCTCGCCCAGGACACCTACGTGGTGCCGGACGTGGTCGTGTGGCGGCAGAACGGCATCTGGCGCGCCGCGCTGGCCGCCCATGCCGGCCCCAAGCTGGTGATCCACCGCGGTTACGAGCAGATGATCCGTCGCTGCGGTGACGCCGATGCCGGTTATCTGCGCGGCCAGCTGCAGGAAGCGCGCTGGCTGCTGAAGGGCCTGCAGGCACGTGGCGAGACGCTGCTGCGGGTGGTGCGCAGCCTGATCCAGCAGCAGGCGGGCTTCCTTGAATTCGGCGAACAGGCACTGCGCCCGCTGACCCTGCGCGAGATCGCCGGCGAACTGGGCCTGCACGAATCCACCGTGTCGCGCGCGATCGCCCGCAAGCATGTGCGTACGCCACGCGGCACCCTGCCGCTGCGCGCCTTCTTCGCCTCGGGCATCGACACCGAGGGCGGTGGCGAAGCGTCCAGCACCGCCATCCAGGCCATGATCCGGCGCCTGATCGATGACGAGAACCCACGCAAGCCGCTTTCTGACGCCAAGCTGGCTGACCTGCTCAAAACATCGGGAATCCCAGTAGCGCGGCGCACCGTGGCGAAGTATCGTGAGGCCATGAACATCTCCGCCTCGCACGAAAGAGTCAGAATCGTTTGACGCGCCGCCGCGCCCGGCGGAGAGGTTCATTGGCACATCCGATCAAAGGAGAAACCCGATGCGCATCGAAACGTTTGGCAAAGATGTCGAAGTCACCCCGGCCCTGCAGTCCTATGTAGAGGAGAAGCTGGCCCGGATCGGCAAACACTTCGACCAGCACTGCGAAGCGCGGGTGACGCTCAAGCTGCAGAAGACTGAACACCACGTCGATGCCAGCCTCAATATTCCGGGTCAGACCCTGCACGCTGAAGCCAATGCGCAGACCATGTACGCCGCGATCGACCTGCTGGCGGACAAGCTTGACCGCCTGGTGATCAAGCACAAGGAGAAAAAACAGCAGCACGCACCGCTGCCGGTGGGCGACAATGGTGGCTGATCGCCACCGCTCCCCGCAGACATGCCCCTGACTGACCTCCTGGCGGCCGTGCAGACCCAGCTCTGCACGGCCACCGACCGCGACAGCGTCCTGCAGGCCGCGGCCGGATTGCTGGCCTGCCGCCAGGCCAATGCCGAACAGATCTATCTCAACCTGTGCCAGCGCGAAGCGTTGGGCAGTACCGCGATCGGTTACGGCATCGCCATCCCGCATGGTCGTGCGCCGACCCTGGATCGACCCCGAGGCGCGCTGCTGCGTCTGCAGACCCCGGTCGATTTCGGTGGCGACGAGCCGGTGGACCTGGTGTTCGCCATGGCCGTTCCCGCCCACTACACCCATCAACACCTGATGCTGCTGTCCGAGCTGGCCGAGCTGTTTTCCGCGCCCTGCATCCGCCAGGCGCTGCGCGAGGCCGGTGATGCACGGGAGCTGCGCCAGGCCCTGGACCTGACCCCACCGGCGAGCGCCGCATGAATACCAGCATCACTGCCCGCGAACTGTTCGAACAGCAGCGTGAGCGGCTTGGCCTGCGTTGGGCAGCGGGCAAATCCGGCGAGAAGCGCGAGCTGGAGGCCGGCAATACGGTCTCGCGACGCCCTTCGCTGGCCGGCTATCTCAATGCGATCTACCCCAACAAGGTGCAGATCCTCGGTACCGAGGAACTGTCCTGGCTGGACGCACTGGAACCACGCCAGCGCTGGGAGACCATCGAAAAAATCATGCAGTCGCATCCGCTGGCGCTGGTGCTGACCCGCAACCAGCCCTGCCCGGAAGACCTGCGCGCGGCCGCCGATGAATCCGGCACGCCGCTGTGGCTGTCGCCCAAGCGCGGCCACGAGCTGCTCAACCACCTGTCGTATCACCTGGCGCGTACGCTGGCGCCGCGGGTGATCCTGCACGGCGTGTTCATGGAGATCTATTCCATCGGCGTGCTGATCACCGGTGAAGCGGGATCGGGCAAGAGCGAGCTGGCCCTGGAACTGCTCAGCCGCGGTCACCGCCTGGTGGCCGACGACGCCCCCGAGTTCACCCAGATCGCTCCTGACGTGCTCGATGGCACCTGCCCGGAACTGCTGCAGGACCTGCTGGAAGTGCGCGGCCTGGGCGTATTGAACGTGCGCGAGATGTTTGGCGACACCGCTGTAAAGAAGAACAAGTACCTTCGGCTGATCGTCCACCTGACCAAGCCGATGACCGAGCCCACCCCCCATGGTTACGAGCGCCTGACCGGCGACTCGGGCACGCGCCACGTGCTGGACCTGGACGTGCCGCTGATCACCCTGCCGGTGATGCCCGGCCGCAACCTGGCCGTGCTGACCGAGGCGGCCACCCGCCTGCACATTCTGCGTACCAAGGGTATCGACCCGGCGGCGATGTTCATCGCCCGCCACAGCAACCTGCTGGAACGGCGAACGCCCTGACCCCCCTGCCCTTCGAAGAGTCCGTCCATGAGCACCGTCAGTCCCACCGCCCCGACCCTGATCATCGTCAGCGGCCTGTCCGGCTCGGGTAAATCCGTCGCCCTGAAGACCTTCGAGGACCAGGACTACTACTGCTCGGACAACCTGCCGATCCAGCTGCTGCCGGACTTCGTGCGCAATGTCCTGAGCCACCACAACGGTGCAGCAGCGCGCCGGCTGGCGGTGGGCATCGATGTACGCGGGCAGAGCGACCTGACCCAGTTGTCCAGCTGGCGGCAGCTGGCCACCGATGCCGGCGTGGATGCCAAGGTGCTGTTTTTCGAGGCCAACGATGAAACGGTCCTCAAGCGCTATGCCGACACCCGCCGCCGGCACCCGCTGAGCCAGCTGGGCCTGTCGCTGCCGGAAGCGATCGCCCGCGAGCGCGAACTGATCGCGCCGCTGCGCCGCGAAGCCGATGCGGTGATCGATACCAGTGCGTTGAACGTGCATCAGCTGCGGCGCCGGATCATCACCGAATTCGCGATGGGCCATGCCACCCGCCTGTCGCTGCTGTTCGAATCGTTCGCCTACAAGCGCGGCGTGCCGGCCGAGGCCGACTTCGTGTTCGACGCGCGCGTGCTGCCCAACCCGCACTGGGATCCGGAACTGCGGGCGCTGAGCGGTCGCGAACCCGGCGTGCGCGATTACCTGGAAGCGCAGCCGGATGTGCAGCGCTACCTGGCGCAGCTGATGGATTTCCTGGATACGTGGCTGCCCAAGCTGGGTGATGGCACCCGCAGCTATGTGACGGTGGCCTTCGGTTGTACCGGTGGCAAGCACCGCTCGGTGTTCCTGGCCGAACGCCTGGCCCGCCATGCACGTGAGATGGGCTGGGAAGACGTGGCGACGTACCACCGCGAGCAGGATTGAGGGGTGGTCGGCCGGGCTGCGCCCGGCACCCGCAGAAACCACGGCAACGTCAACGTCAAACGCCTGCATTTCGTGCGGTGTGGGGCTGCAGGACACGCCGTAAACCCGTCCTTGGGGGCTCGATGGCGCCATCCATGGCGCCAACGGTCCTGCAGCCCCACACCGCCCCACCTCTGACAGATTTCCGCTGCTGTTGGTGGGTGTCGACCTTGGTCGACACAGTAGATCCACGCCATGCGTGGATGAATCTCTGTCAGGCATCGAAAAACGGATGGGGTCGGATCGCTTTTTCAACGAAAAAGGGCTCCGACCCGAGTAACGCTGAATACGGGACACAGTGCCCCTCTCCTGCTGCTATCGCCAATTCACCTTGACCTGTTAACGTGCAGTAATGACCTGTGGCATTCTCCTCGTAACACATCCTGGGGTCGGGATCGCCCTGCTTGAGGTGGCGACCCGGCTTCTGCGGCAGTTGCCGTTGAAAACCGAAGCTTTCGAAGTACCGTTCGACGCAGACCTGGATGCTCTGCTCCCGCTCGCCTCGGCCGCTCTGCGGCGGGTCGATGGGGGTGAGGGCGTGCTGATCCTGACCGACCTGTACGGCGCCAGCCCCGCCAACCTCGCCGGGCAGCTGGCCCGGTTGGGGACCCCGGTTCGCCGGGTGTCGGCGCTGAGTCTGCCGATGTTGCTGCGGGTGATGAATTATCCGGAACAGGGACTGGATCAACTGCCTGCCACTGCGGCGGCGGGCACCCGTAATGGAGCGATAGTCGACGATGCTTGAACGAGAACTCACTGTGAGCAACCGCCTGGGCCTGCATGCCCGGGCCACCGCCAAGCTGGTGCAGACCCTGGCGCCGTTCCGCTGCAATGTGACCATGGCCGCCAAGGGCCGTGAGATCAACGCCAAGAGCATCATGGGCGTAATGCTGCTGGCGGCAGGGCAAGGCACGCCGGTCACCATCCGCATCAACGGCGAAGACGAAGTCGCGGCGATGGACGCGGTGGTCGACCTGTTCGAGCGTCGCTTCGACGAGGACAACTGAGCGTGCCGCGCGCGCGCGCCGGCCAAGCCCCCACCGGCCAACGGCCGGTACAGCTGCTGGCCGGACACGGCGCCGCCCGCGGTACTGCGATGGGCCGCGCCCGCGTGCGCCTGCCGCATGCACTGGAAGTAGCCGAACAGCGCGTCCCCCCTTCCCAGGTTGAATCCGAGCTGGCACGCCTGCACCGCGCCGTGGACGCGGCGCGCACGGAAATGCACGAGCTGCGCCAGCGCCTGCATGGTGCGCTGAACCAGGAAGTGGGCGAGTTCCTCGACCTGCATGCACTGTTGCTGGACGATCCCGAACTGCTGTTCGGCCTGGACGAACTGATCCGCAGCGGTCCCTACAGCGCCGGCTATGCGTTGCGACTGCAGCGCGACCGCTTGGCCAAAGTCTTCGATGGCATGGACGATGCCTACCTGAAGAGCCGCATGGACGACCTCGACCATGTGATCGGGCGCATCCATGCGTTCCTGCAGCCCGAGCGGCCGGCAGCGGTAAAGGGCCTGGCCGGTGAAATCCTGGTCTGCGACAACATCGCCCCTTCCGAGCTGGCCCAGCTGCAGTCGCACGGTGTGGTCGGCATCGTGACCAGCGCGGGCAGCGCGCTTTCGCACAGTGCGATCCTCGCCCGCAGCCTGCACCTGCCGTTGATCGTCAACGTGCCGCAGCTGCTGAGCAAGGTGATCGACGGCGACGTGCTGATCATCGATGGCGCCGACGGCAGCATCACCGTCAACCCGCAGGCCGACAACCTGCGTGACTACCGTGCACGCCTGAAGGAGCACGCACGCGAGCAGCGCGAGCTCGGCCGCCTGCGCAGCAAGCCCAGCCGTACCCGCGACCAGGTCGACATCGCCCTGCTGGCCAATGCCGAATCGCTGGAAGACGTGACCCAGGCGCATGCGCTGGGCGCGCACGGCCTGGGCCTGTACCGCACCGAATTCCTGTTCCTGCAGCGCAACGAACTGCCGGACGAAGAAGAACAGTTCCAGACCTACCGCGATGCGGCGCTGGGCATGAGTGGCCGCCCGGTGACCATCCGTACCTTGGACCTGGGTGCAGACAAGGCCGACCGCACCGGCCTGACCCTGAGCAACGAGGAAAACCCGGCGTTGGGCCTGCGCGGCGTGCGCCTGTCGCTGGCCCGGCCCAAGGTGGCCGACACCCAGATGCGCGCGATCCTGCGCGCCTCGGCCTACGGCAAGCTGCGCGTGCTGGTGCCCATGGTCAGCACCCGCGACGAACTGCTGGCGGTACGCCGGCGCATGCTGAAACTGGGCGAGCAGCTGCGCGCCGAGGGCCACATGGTGGCCGAGCATGTGCCGCTGGGCGCGATGATCGAAGTGCCCGCCGCCGCGCTGGCGCTGGAGAGTTTCATCGACCTGGTCGACTTCCTGTCGATCGGCACCAACGATCTGGTGCAGTACCTGCTGGCCGCCGACCGCAACAACGAAGCACTGGGCGAACTGTATTCGCCGCTGCACCCGGCCGTGCTGCGCCTGCTGCAGATGGTGATCGAAACCGGCGCGCGCCATCGCATTCCGGTAGCGGTCTGCGGCGAAATCGCGGGCGACGCACGGATGACCCCGCTGCTGCTGGCGCTGGGCCTGACCGAGTTCAGCCTGCACCCGGGCACCTTGCTGGAAGTACGCCGGGCTGTCCGTGACGCCGACCTGGGCGCCCTGCGCGCCCGCGCACCGAAGCTGCTGGGCATGCGTGACCGCCGCGGCATCGAGCGCTGGCTGGCGTTGGTGGCGGACGCGTCCTGATTCCCGCGCTACGCGCTCGCCGGGCATGGCCCGGCGCTACCGCCGCTTGCCACCCTTGGTAGCGCCGGGCCATGCCCGACGGAATGTGAGGACCCGCAGGCCGCCATGCCCGGCGGCTATGCGCTGAAACATCCCCTTGCGATAATGACGCGCTGAACACCCCTGTTGCCGCATCCTTGCAAGGATCGCGGCTTTTCTTATCCCGCGGGAGCTGCGATGGCTGAGGCTGTACGCCACGACAAGACTGCGCGCCAGTTGCGGATGCTGTCCGATGCACTGGACAGCGGTCGGCTGGGCCCGGTACGCCGTCTGGTCAATACCCTGGCGCCGGCCGAGATCGGCAACCTGCTCGAATCGCTGCCTCCGGGCAAGCGCGAGATCGTCTGGGGCCTAGTCGATCCGGAAGACGACGGCGAAGTACTGGTCCACGTCGGCGACGACGTGCGCGAGAGCCTGCTCGCGGACATGGACCCGGACGAGATCATCGCGGCGGTCGAAGACCTGGACATCGACGATCTGGCCGACCTGGTCGAAGATCTGCCGGACACGGTCATCGACGAAGTCCTCAAGTCGATGGACCGGGAGAACCGCGAGCGCCTGGAGCAGGTGCTGTCCTACCCCGAGGACAGCGCCGGTCGCCTGATGAACCCGGACGTGGTGACGGTGCGCGCCGACGTCAACGTCGATGTGGTGCTGCGCTACCTGCGCCTGCGCGGCGAACTGCCCGACCACACGGATCACCTGTTCGTGGTCAGCCGCCGCCATCAGTACCTGGGCCGCGTGTCATTGGCCTCGCTGGTGACCCACGAAGACACCACGCCGATCAACCGCCTGATCGACGATGAACAGCCTGCCATCGATGTCGGCGAGAGCGACCAGGAAGTGGCGCGGCAGTTCTCCGACCATGACTGGATCTCCGCGCCGGTGGTGGATGACAACAACATCCTGATCGGCCGCATCACCATCGATGACGTGGTGGACATCATCCGTGGCCAGGCCGAGCACCAGGCGCTGGGCGCGGCCGGCCTGGATGAGGACGAAGATCTGTTCAGCCCGGTCTGGCGCGCAATGCGACGCCGCCTGATGTGGCTGTCGGTGAACCTGTGCACCGCCTTCCTGGCCTCCAGTGTGGTCGGCCACTTCGAAGGCACCATCGACAAGCTGGTCGCACTGGCCGTGCTGATGCCGATCGTCGCCGGGCTCGGCGGCAATGCCGGCACCCAGGTGCTGGCGCTGATGGTGCGTGGCCTGGCGCTGGGCCAGGTCGGCAGTTCCAACGCACGCACGCTGCTGTGGAAGGAAGTACGGGTCGCGCTGCTCAATGGTGTGGTGCTCGGCTCGGTGCTGGGCCTGATCGTGCTCGCCTGGTTCCACTCACCCGGACTCTCGGCGGTGATCGCCATCGCGCTGACCTGCAACCTGTTGTTCGCGGCACTGGCCGGCGTGCTGGTGCCCTTGGGCCTGAAGCGCTTCGGCTTCGATCCGGCGCTGGCCAGCGGCATCTTCCTGACCGCAGTGACCGATTCGATGGGCTTCTTCACCTTCCTCGGCCTGGCCACCATGGTCCTGCTGCACTGACTGGAATTGCCATGGCAACGACGATCGAAAACTACTTTGCGCCGGGTTGGCGCGACCAGCCTCACACCTGCGCGGCCTGCGAGTGGAAAGGCAGTTCACGGGCAATGGTGATGGAGCTGGACGAGGACGCCACCGAGTACGTGTGCCCGGTGTGCGAGAACCCGTTGCTGGTGGTGCTGCATCCGGACATGGCGCAGGTGCAGGCGGCCGCGGTGGAAGGCAACCCCGAGGCACAGGAGCAGTTGGACATCATCGCCAGCTTCCCGCGCCCGCAGTGATGCGGCGCACGATGCCGGGCCGGCCGCAGCGCACTACCATCGAAGCGACCTTGCCCTCATGGGAATCGCCATGCTTCGATCGTTCTCGCGCTGGCTGCCGCTGCTGGCCCTGCTGATGATGACCGGGTGCGCCAGTACGCCGCCCGGTGCGCGCGGCCACTTCGAGGCGCGCGCGGTGAAGGTGGACGGCGAAACCGCCTACTACCAGGTGTTCATTCCAGCCGAAGCCGCGCGCGCGTCTGGGCCGCTGCCGGTGGTGCTGTTCCTGCACGGATCCGGTGAGCGCGGCGGCGATGGCGTGAAGCAGACCCACGCGGGCCTGGGCCCGTACCTGCGTCGGCACGCCGCCGACTTCCCCGCGCTGGCGGTGTTTCCGCAGGTACCCGGCCGTGAAGAATGGAGCGGACGCAACAACCGTGTGGCCGTGGCCGCGCTCGATGCAACAATCGCCGAATTCGGCGCCGACCCGGCAAGGCAGTACCTGACCGGGATGTCGATGGGTGGCTACGGCAGCTGGAACATCGCCCTGGACGACCCGCAGCGCTTTGCCGCGATCGTGCCGGTCTGCGGTGCGGTACTGGCGCCGCGTGCGATACGCCCCACCCTGTTCGTGGAGCAGGTGACGAACGAAGCGGATCCCTATGCAGTGATCGCGGAACGGTTGCAGCGCACCCCGATCTGGATCTTCCACGGCGCGCTGGATGATGTGGTGCCGCCGGATGACGACCGCCGGCTGCATGCCGCCTTCCAGACCGCCGGCGCGCGTGACGTGCGCTATACCGAGTACGCGGAAGGCAACCACAATGCCTGGGATGCCACCTACGCCGACGCGGCGATGTGGGCGTGGTTGTTCAAGCAGAAGCGCTGAACTACAGCTCCTGCTGGAAAACCTCCGCGGTGGGTGCCGACCGTTGGTCGGCACTATCTCTCCGATCCCATATGTTCAATTGACTGGAATCTCCCTTCAACTTCCCATCGACACCACGCATGGGGATATTCACCAAGCTGCGCGGTCAGCCCTGCCCTGATCGGATTCCCCAACACGTACATCGCATGACGGAACAGTGATTCATCGGAGCGGATCGCGTGATCGTGATAGCTCGATTGCCAGAATCGTCCCGATCGGCCGAGCATGCGGTTGATCCGCAATGCACTGCTCGATTTGAAGCGTTGCATGATGTAGTCCAGCGAGAACGCGCGGAGCTCCACAAGCCAATGAATGTGGTCCGGCATGACCACATAGGCAAGTGAGTGCGTCAGGCCTTCAGTATCAATGCGGCGGACCACGTCCATCACCACCTGCGCCGCAATGGCATCGTCGAAGTGGCGTCGACGCCCCTGAGTGACGGTGGTCAGGATGTAGGGTTGCCCGATCCGGGAATGGCGGCCAAGGCATAGGCGTGCACGGTTCATGGGCCCAAGCGTGTACCTACGGGCAGTCCCCTTCTATCGGGCAACCACTCCGATGCAGGTAGGCCTGTAGCCAATCAATGGTTGCGCGCAGCACCACGGGACTGATTGCTCTGTGCCGACCAACGGTCGGCACCCACCTAGGCTGTTCAGGGTGAATTCCTTTGTGCTGACCAGCGATCGGCCCCCACCCAATCGGGACGCGCGGTCTCAACCCAGCAGGGTTTCCAGCACAGCCATGCGTACGGCGACGCCGTTGGCGACCTGGCGCAGCACCCACGACTGCGGGCCGTCGGCTACTTCGTCGGTCACTTCCACGCCGCGGTTGATCGGGCCCGGGTGCAGCACGGCTGCGTCCTTGCCGGCGCGGGCCAGGCGTTCGGTGTTCAGCCCGTACTGCGCGTGATACTGCTCCAGCGACGGCACCAGCCCTTCTTCCATGCGCTCGCGCTGCAGACGCAGCATCATCAGCGCGTCGACGCCTTCCAGCATCGCGTCGAAATCATCACTCACCACACAGCCCTTCAGGGTGTCGTCGTCCGGCAGCAGCGACTGCGGGCCGCACACGCGGATCTCGCCGACGCCCAGCGTGCGCAGCGCATGCAGGTCGGTGCGGGCCACGCGCGAGTGCTTGACGTCACCGACGATCACCACCTTCATCTTCGAGAAGTCCGGGCCCTTGGCCTGGCGCAGGGTCAGCATGTCCAGCAGGCCCTGGGTCGGGTGCGAGCTGCGGCCGTCGCCGGCATTGATCAGCGCGGTGCCCTCGCCCGCCACGGCGGCCAGCGCGGCCACGGCGCCGTCATCCGGGTGGCGTACGACGAAACCACGCACGCCCATCGCTTCCAGGTTCTTCAGCGTGTCGCAGGCGGTTTCGCCCTTGCGCGTTGACGAAGTGGAGGCGTCGAAGTTCAGCACGTCCGCACCCAACCGCTGCGCCGCCAGATGGAACGAACTGCGGGTACGGGTGGAGGGTTCGAAGAACAAGGTGCACACCGCCGATCCGCCCAGCACGTGGCGCTTGTTGCCGACACGGCCGACCGCGGCATCGCGGATCTGGCCGGCGCGGTCGAGCAGCTGCACCAGGGTGTCGCGGGGAAGACCTTCAAGCGTCAACAGGTGGCGCAGGCGGCCGGAGTCATCGAGTTGCTGGGCGGTCATGGCGGGGTTCGTATCGTCAGGGAATGGGAATGGCGTCGTCCGGCGACGACAACCAGCGGTCGATGATCACCGCCGCAGCCACGGCATCGAGGGCGGCCGCATCGCGGCGACGCTTGCGCCCTTCGGCACGTTCGACGGCGAAGCGGCGGGCGGCCTCGACCGAGCTGGAACGCTCGTCGATCATCACCACCGGCAGTTTGAAACGTTCCCGCAGCTGGCGGGCAAAGCCCTGCGCGCGCTTGCGGTTGGGCTGGTCCTGGCCGTCCAGGGTCAGCGGATCGCCAACCACCAGGCCATCGGGCTTCCATTCCTTGAGCAGGCGTTCGATCGCCGCCCAGTCGGGACCATTGCCGTGCACATCGACCACGGCCACCGCGCGCGCATGCGCGGCGAACGCACTGCCGATCGCCACACCGATCCGGCGCGAGCCGACATCGAAGCCGAGCACGGTGCCATCGCGGCGGATGAGGGCCGGCTCAGACATGGCCGCTGTAATCGGTCAGCCGGAACAGATCGACGCCAATGCGCGAGGCGGCACCCTGCCAGCGCTGTTCCAGCGGCAGCTGGAACACCAGCTCGGCGTCGGCCGGCACGGTCAGCCAGCTGTTTTCGGACAGTTCGCTTTCCAGCTGACCGGCACTCCAGCCCGCGCAGCCCAGGGTGACCACGGCATTGGCCGGGCCTTCGCCGCGCGCCATCGCCTCGAGGATGTCACGCGAGGTGGTCAGGTACAGGCCGTCACCGACGACCAGGCTGGAATCCCACGCGCGCGCATCGTCATGGATGACGAAACCACGTTCGGGATGCACCGGCCCGCCATTGAGCACCGGACGCGCCTGCAGACCACCATCGACGGTGGCGATGTCCATCTGCGCCAGCACTTCGCCCAGGGTGTACTCGGAAGGCTGGTTGACCAGCACCCCCATTGCCCCGTTCTCGTCGTGCTGGCAGATCAGCGCAACGGTGCGGGCGAAGGTGGCGTCGATCAGCGACGGCAGCGCCACGAGCAGGTGATTGGCGAGGGAAGTCGGCGTTACTGGCATGGGCGTCATTCTAACCGCTGCGGCAGGATGCGGGCGCGAAGGGATGGGCTAGGATGGCGCTCTTGCAAGGAGGACGACCCGATGCAGCAGGACGCAACGCTGTCATGGCCCACCCGCAGCATGATCGTGTTGATCGCATTGCTGCAGGGGCTGATGCTTTTCGCCGCCCAGGAACTGGCCGATCAATGGCCGTTCCGGGACATCGGCTGGCGCTACTGCTGGTATGCCTGGGTATTGACCGTGCCCACCGCGGTGGCCTTGACGCTGGTTGATCTGAAGGCGTGGCGCCTGTGGCTGCACGCCGGGCTGGCCTCGGTGCTCGTCCTCGCGCTGGCCGCCTGGGCCGCCTGGAACCTGAGCGGAGAAACCGCGCTGTATGCGGCCGTGCTGCAGGTTCCGCTCTCGGTCTGCCTGGCGGTTGCCACGTTCATTGCCCTGCCCTGGTGGCAGTTCCGCCTGCACGCGGGTCATTGGCGGGCCGACTACGGCGCACTGTTCGAACGTGCGTGGCAGAACGGTCTCACGCTGGTGCTGGCGGCGGTGTTCACCGGCTTGACCTGGCTGCTGCTGTGGTTGTGGGCAGCGCTGTTCCGGATGGTCAAGGTCGACTTCTTCCACGAGCTGTTCGGCAGTGACGCCTTCATCGCCTTGGCCACCGGCATGCTGGCGGGCTTCGGCGTGCTGATCGGGCGCACCCAGCATCGCGCGATGCAGATCACCCGCCAGGTGCTGTTCGCCATCTGCCGCGGCCTGCTGCCGTTGCTGTCGTTCATCGCAGTGTTGTTCGTGCTGTCACTGCCGTTCACCGGGCTGGCGCCGTTGTGGGCCACGCGCTCGGCCGCCAGCCTGCTGCTGGTGCTGGCGGTGCTGCTGATCAGCCTGGCCAACGCGGTCTACCAGCACGACGACGGCACCCCGCCCTACCCGGCATGGCTGCGCCGGCTGGTCGAGGCCAGCCTGCTGGCATTGCCGGTCTACGCCGGCCTGGCGTTGTACGCGATGACCCTGCGGGTCAGCCAATATGGCTGGACCCTCTCGCGCTTCTGGGGCTTCGCGGTTGCGGTGCTGATCGCCGGCTATGCCATCGGCTACGCCTTCGCCGCACTGCGCCGGCAGGGGCGTTGGCTGCATCGGCTTGAGCCGGTCAACCGCTGGATGTGCTGGACCGTGCTGGCCACGGCACTGCTGGCCATATCCCCGGTGATCGACCCGGTGCGCATCACCTTGGCCAGCCAGATGAAGCGCCTGCGCGCCGATCCGGCATTGATGACCGCAGACGCGGCAAACCAGCTGCGTTTCGAGCTGGGCCGCCGTGGTGTGCAGGCGCTGCGCACGCTGCAGAAGGCACCGTCGTTGGCGGCCGATACCCGCGCCTCCAGCATCATCGTGCAGGCACTGGCCCGGCAGAAGCGCGAGTCGCGCTGGGACAACGACATCGACGATGGCGTGCGCGACCTGGCCGGCCTGAAGGCACGGATCGTGCTGGCCAAGGGCACCGCATCGCCAGCCGATGACTGGTGGCAGGCAGTACTGGATCGGCGCTTGAGTGCGGGCGATTGTCTGGACGACGACAAGATCGGCGACAAGCGCTGCGTCGCCCTGCGTCGTGACCTGGACGGCGATGGCGAAGATGAAGTGCTGCTGTGCATGACCAGTCTGTACAGCGGTCCGCGCTGCCAGCTGCACGTGCGTGAACCCGCTGGCTGGAGAAAGGAGGGTGATGTTTCCTTCCAGGACGTTGACCAGCGCACTTCGGACGAGGCCCCACAGGCCCTGCGCGATGGCCGCCTGACCGTGCAGCCGCCACGCTGGCCGACGCTGCTGCTTGACGGCGCGGCGGGCCAGCTGGAGATTGATCGCAGCAAAGACCGCGCGGAGGCGGCAACACCATGAGCGGATACTGCCGCATCGCCCCGGGCCACCCGGTGCACGAGTACTACCACGCCAACGAATATGGTTTCCCGCAGCGCGATGAGCGCGAGCTGTTCGAGCGCCTGCTGCTGGAAATCAACCAGGCTGGCCTGAGCTGGGAAACCATCCTGAAGAAGCGCGAGGGATTCCGCGCGGCCTATGACGCCTTCGACGTCGATCGTGTCGCCGCCTATGCCGAGCAGGACATCGAGCGCCTGCTGTCGGACCCCGGGATCATCCGCAACCGCTTGAAGGTGCTGGCGGCGATCCACAACGCACAGGTGATCCAGCAGCTGCGCCAGAGCCACGGCAGCTTCGCCGCATGGCTGGACGCGCACCACCCGCGCAGCAAGGCCGACTGGGTAAAGCTGTTCAAGAAGACCTTCCGCTTCACCGGTGGCGAGATCACCGGCGAGTTCCTGATGAGCCTGGGCTACCTGCCGGGCGCGCATGCCGAGGACTGCCCGGTGCACGCCAAGCTGCTGAAGCTGGCGCCACCGTGGGTGCAAGCCCTGCCCCGGTAGTGCCGGCCGCTGGCCGGCATTGCCGGTGAGCCGTCAGACGCCCATGTAGCGACCTGGGCGGTGGTTGAACATCAGCACCAGGCTGAGCACCACCGCACCGATGGCCGAGTACATCACCTTCGACGGCGACAGCACGAAGAACGCAGCCACCATCAGGCACGCATCGAAGGACATCTGCACCTTGCCGGCGCTCCAGCCACGGGTGCGCTGCAGGTACACCGCCAGGATGCCGATGCCGCCAAGGCTGGCGCGGTGGCGGATGAAGAACAGGATGCCCAGGCCGGACAGCGCGCCACCGACCAGCGCCGAGTACAACGGCGCGATATGCGAGAAGTCGGCCCAGCGCGGCAGGATGTCGGTCAGCAGGCCGCAGGCGGTGACCGCCGCGAACGTCTTCAGTGTGAATTCCCAGCCCATGCGGCGCACGGCCACCCAGTAGAACGGCAGGTTGACCAGCACGAACACCAGGCCGAAGTTCCAGCCCATGGAGTAATGAAGCAGGAAGGCCATGCCGGCCATGCCGCCGATCATCAGCCCGCCCTTGGCGAAGATGGCCAGGCCCAGCGAGGCCACCAGCATCGCCAGCACCATGCCCTGCACGTCCTCGGCGACCGAGTGGCGCAGTGCCTTCTCATCGGCGGGGGTGCCGGCAACATCGGGCGGCGGGGTCAGCGGGCCAGCGGTGACCAGGTGGCCGTCAGCGTCGTCGCACGGCGCCGGGCCATGGGATTGGAGGGACATACAGGTGGGGGCACTACGGGTGGGGAGCGGTATTAGACACGATCTGCATGACCGTTGCAGATGAAATCGTTCAGTTGGGAGTTCCGGCGAACGGCGCAGCCCCTCGTGGCTGGGCGGCATACTGCCTCCAAATCTGGCAGTGGGCCGGGCGGGTGGGCTGTGCAGGGGGCGCTGCAAGTACGT
>NZ_JACGTN010000025.1:0-336 GCF_014763005.1 Stenotrophomonas sp. Br8
CGATCATCCTGGACCGTGGCGAAGGTCGGCAGGTCACCCGGCTGGCCTGGGGCCTGCTGCCGTTCTGGGCGAAGGCCAAGGGCCTGCAGGGGTCGACCATCAATGCCCGGATCGAGACGGTGGCCACCAAACCGGCCTTCCGATCGGCGTTCAAGAAGCGCCGCTGCGTCATCCCGATGGCTGGGTACTACGAGTGGTCGGTCAGCCCCGAGGACGGCAAGAAAGACCCTTGGTTCATCCACGCCACCGGGCCGCTGCTGGCCGCCGGCCTGTGGGAAGACACCAGCCCGCTCCTGCCCGACGGCAACCGTGGCACCTTCACCATCATCACCGGCG
>NZ_JACGTN010000025.1:341-54201 GCF_014763005.1 Stenotrophomonas sp. Br8
GATCGATGAGTGGATGGCCGCCAGCCCGGACGATGCCATGGCCATGCTGCTGGCCAGCGAGACGCCGGGCATGGAGGCCTACCGCGTCAGCCGCGCGGTGAACACGCCGCGGAACAACCGCGAGGATCTGCTGCAGCAGGTGGCGTGAAAGGTCGCCCTAAGACGGCACGGCGGTAGCCCGCGCGCGCCACACCTTGGCCATTCGCGTCAACGGCCGCTCCAGCGCAATGTGAGCCAGCACGCCCACGAATGTCGCGGCAGCGGTGCCGGCGAGGATTATGGCGTCGGGGCTCAGGCCGTTGAACAGGTCAAGCCGGTGCATAAGCCAATCCAGCACGTGCATGTGGAACAGGTATATCGAGTAGGAGGCGTCACCCAGGAAGGTAAGAACCCGGCCACTATCCTGCGGTACCGGCGAGCGCAGAGCGGCCGAGGCCACGATCAGGGCCGAGTAGATCCCCCAGGTTCGGAATCGTTGCCAGCTCATGCTCGCATCCAAGGTGCTGTCCGCGCCCCACTCCCAGTACATCCCGTGCATCGCATCGCGGATGATGAAGAAAGCGCCCGCTGCGAACATGCTGGTGGCGACCCACGCAGGGAGCCGATAACCGCTGGCCCAAACTCTGCCGATCAACACGCCCATCAGGAACTCCAGCGTGATGGGGTTGCCCAGGATGTTCAACGGCCGCGCGAACCCGAACGCCGAACCGATCAGCACCAGGAGAACGACGAGGATGGCGATCCGCTCCTGCAAAGAGCGTTGCGACCGCCACAGCAGCGCCGCGGCGATCACGGCATAGAACGCCGCTTCGAAAAGCAGGGTCCAGCCTGGCGGGAGGGTCGGCGATACGGTCGGGGGACCGAGCGGCTGCAGGAACACCAGAGACATTGCCAGCGCGCCCAGATCTATGCGATCGGGCCGGACGACCAGATACAGCAGTGTAGCCACCGCGTACATCGGCCATATCCGCCAGAACCTGTTGGCGATGAAGGCCCCCACTGATCGGGCCTTGGTCGCCGAGATGGATACGATGAAACCGCTGATGACAAAGAAGACGTCAACACCGATGGCGCCAATCTGCCGTATGTCCCCGTACTGCGTCTGGTACGCCTGCAGGCTGTTGTTCGATATCAGGAACATCGCGTGGAACCACACCACAGCGATGGCTGCCAGCCCCCGCAGCCACTGAATGCTGACCAGCTTGTCCATATCGCCCTCCCCTGGCGTTCGGGCCCATGGTAGCAAGGCGGCCCAGGCCGATGCCTTAGGCCGCCCCGCTTGCTACTACATCCGCGGAGCGGTATTCACCCTCATCCGCCCCCAGGTGAAGCCGGCGGATACCCCAGCGGACGACGGAATCTGGCCGTCGAACGTCAGCATCACCCACTTGTCGAGGTAAGGAAGGACCATCGGATGGGGCTGGGTGTTCGACCCTCCATCGATTGGCGCATTCATCGTCCCCAGGAAGTTCATGCCAGTGTCGAACACCCGATAGGACGTCCGGCCCCCTGCCAGCACCTGGTAGCTGTCGCCAACCTTGACCTGTTTGGTTCCCTCGAAACGGTTGACGGTGTCGATGCCCATCGGTTCCCAGGTAACCAGATCCGACGACCCCGCCAGCGCCGCGTAGAACGGGTCGCCGACGAAATTGGTGTTCTCGGTGAAGCTGTAGGCCAGCCTCCAAACCTCCCCATCCTTCACCAGGAATGGATCGTATGTCCCGTCGTCTGCATCGTCCGTGTATGGCAGGACCGGCTCATCCATTGCCGAGATGACGTGCGTTCCGTGCAACAGGTCGGTGGCCACCTCTTTCGTGAGGATCCGGATCTTCTGGCCAAAACCATTTCCCCACGTCGCAGTGGTAAGCCTCTGCTGCGTGTCGCTGTATCGAATGATGTGGCCGGACAGATCGTTCTGCACCGTCCCGTCGCGTGACACCATGATCGCTGCCGTCTGCTCCAGTGTATAGGCCGCCAAATCGATGCGAAATACTGCTTGATAGGCTGTGCCCTGATGGTCGGCGGTGGTCGCTGTGACGTAGGCCTTGCCGTCGACAATGTACGGGTCGCCTGCCTCATTGGTCACGGTGGTGATATCCCGGATACCAACTCCGCCGAAGCGACCGGCGTAGAAGTTGCCAATGGTGAAGGAGCAGGTGTTACCCGCCGCCACCAAGATCGACGGCACCCAGTTGTCGAGATCCGTGGCTGCCTTAAAGTCTTTGTAGCCGGCCATGTTTGCGAAACTGGACGCCTTCCAACCAGAGCCAGTATCAATCCAACCACACGCGGTGTTCCCCACCAGCGAGAAACCAAGCCGATAGGGTGCGGTTGCCGAAAGTGTGCGGGTGTCAACGAACGCAGCTGCTCCACCAATGCAGCGCTCGATCCGCAACTGGGAATTGAAGGCGTCGTATTCGAAGTAGACCCAGTTATTCGCATCCTTGTAGATGCCTGCCGACACCACTGCGTAGCCGCTGGCAGGTGGGCTGTAGGCGTCCACGTCAATGGACACAAACTGCTGCGGGATTCCAATCCCTGCACCCTCACGGATGAAAAGGTTCTTGTCACCAGCCGACGAAGAAGACACGGCCAAAGCCCCGCTGGCAATGCTAAATGCCATCGGGACGCTGGTGGAGCTCGCGACGAAGAGCTGTGTGGCGAAATCGTCGGAGAACTGCGTAAGCGCTGCTGGCGCCAACTGCACGTGTTCGACGGTCGCAACCTCGGTAAAGGTGAGATCCTGCATGCCAGGCCCTGTGAGACTCATTTCCAAAGTGAAATCGAAATACGCCGCATCGTCTGAAGTTTCTTCTGCGTCGTCGTCGCAGCGGACAGCGATCACGTTGGGCCCGGCAACGAAGCTATCTGGGTGGATGTACTGCCGGACGCCAGCGTTCGTGCCCGTGGAACTCTGCGACTGTTGAACCCCGTTTACGTATAGCGTGTAGCCATTGTCAAAGTAGCCAATCAGCTGATAGCCCTTGTCGCTCACAGATGGCAAGGTAAGCGTTCGCCGAATCCACAGCCGCTGGTTGAGAGGAATCTGCGTTTTGATGACAGGCGAGAAGCCGGGGTAGAACTCTGCCGCGTTCAGGCCCACGTTCGGGTTTTTCGTAAGGTTGCCGAACGGCGAGTCGCCAACAGGCCAAGCGCTGTCGTTGTAGTCGGAGGCCGCGTATGCCGTCGAATCGTCGCTGAGCGTGGTGAGGAGATGGCGCCAGTCCGTAAGCTGAGGCGGCAGAACGCCTTCCCGTACCTCGATGCACCCTGCCCATAGGGTGGACCTGCCGGCGGAATCGCTCACCAGCAACGTGATGCACAAGGTGGCTTCATGGTCGATGCCGGCCGCAGCGACCGTGTGATCCCACTCGAAAGCATCAACAAAGAGGATCTTGTTTTCCCGGTGGCGGATGCCATTGCCAGCGATGTTCACCGTGGCCTCGCCGGCCTGTGCCACACCAACTACCTCCGAGTCATAGACCCGGTTCTTGCTGGCGGACATGACCCGATTGCCCTCTACCGAGCGCACGACGTTGCCAGCAGCGTCGCGGTACTCGAGCAGAACCGATGCTCCGGCGTTGCCTTCAGATGATGCCCCCTGGCGGACCTTGCATTTCGCCCGGGTGACCTGGCCATCGTGCACGGTGTACCTGGCTTGGTTCGAGATAATCGATTCGCCCTGCTGGTTGTTGTAACCGGCCGCCCACGATCCAACAGGTGGGTTCTCCGTAGCGATGACCCATCCCATGCCACGGTCCCAGCCTACCGGCCCAGACTCGAACCCCGGGTTCTCGATCGGCGCTGCGCCGGCCTGGTACGCAGGCCAAGCCAGAACGACCTGCTTCGCGACCTGGTCGACATACAGCCGATGGCCTTCGGGAAGCGTGGCGCCGTCGATCTGCCTGACAAAGCAGTCACCCACCCCGTTGAAAATCTGTAGCCGGCCCTCGTAAGCCTGGGATGGTGCGGCGTTCGGCAGCGTTCCCACAACGTACAAAGCCAGACGGGCCTGCCATTGGTCGAGGTCGGGGCGGTCATAGATCCGTGCGTTCATCAGCCCGCCCTCTGGCCGACCAGGTACACGCGCAGGCCCCTGGCGCCCGCGGTGCCCACCTGGTCAACGTCGATGGTGATCTCGTCCCCTTTGGCAAGCAGTTCGCCGCCTGCAACCAGAACCGCTGGTGCTGCCGCAGTGGTGGTGCTGCGCTCGCTGTTGTCGAAGGTCAGCTTTGTGGAGAGGATGCTGGTGCCGTTTCGATTGATGTCCACCGTCAGCTGCGTCCCGGATGCTTGCGCCGTGGTCAGCGTGGCGTAGACGCCGCCGCTGACCACCGACTCCAACAGCAGGCCATAGGGCAAAACAATGCTGTCGCGGCTTGTCCCGACCGCGATGTCCGTGCTCAGCAGAATTGCCCTGTCGATCAGCCCGAAGCACTGCAGATCTGGCGTCGACGCCACCCGCAGCAGATCGCCTGCAGCCACCCAGGCATCGGCGTCGGGAGCGATGTTCGTGGCACTGATGATGCTGCGCTGGCTACGGCTCTTGGCTTGGAAGCTGGCCGGCACGTTGAGCTGCCCCGTCCCGCCCTCAATCAGCAACGTGATCTGGCCGGCACCGACCTGCATAACCGAGAAGAACTCCCCCCCCTTCCAGTCCGCGGTACTGCCGGTGTTTGCGCGGATCGTGATCGTAATCGGTGCAGCCGAATTGGCCAGGATCAGGGTGTTGTGCATGTCCCCGGCCAGCGTCGTGTTCCCCGTAACGCTGACGATTCGAGGCGCAACCGTGTAGATCGGCGGCTGGCCAATCCAGGGCCTGGCGTAGCCACGCAGGACGGTGAAGCCGTTGATTCCATCGCCCAGCGGCGTGGCGAATCGAATGGCCGGTGCAGAACCATCGACCCCGGGCAGTATCTGGTAGTCGCCGGGCTTGGCCACCAGGTAATCAGCGGCGTCTACCGTGGCTTCGACCGCCGTGTCGTAGAACAGCGGATCCAACACGTCTGCACCCGCCAGCGGGAAGTCGGTCACCTCGCCGTCGCCAATGAAGGTCCACAGCTTCGGCGTGACGCCCACCGAGCCGCCGCCGCTCTGGATGTCCTCAATCAGCGCCAGCAGCGTGCGTAGGTTGACTGCGTCCCCATCCAGCTTTGCATCACCCACGTTGATGATGCGGCTGCCCTTAGCGTCCCACACGAACTCACCGGTGTCGGGGTCCTGCACCAGCTGCATGCTGCTATCCATCAGCTGCTGGATCTGCATCACCCGGTAGTCGAACGCGTCTTCATGGATCTCCGGCAGGAAAGCGCCCTGGTTGGTGATGTCGGCCGGTTGGTCAAGCGGCACGGTGCGCAGGATCAGGATGTCGAGGTTCGCTGCAGGGGCGCTGTTGAAGGTGATCGTGCTGATGTTCGCCCGCAGCCCAGTCACGGTGTATTGCGAGGGCGGCACCAGGCTGTAGACCGGGTGCGTGCCGGTAAACACCTGGATGTGGCTGGACAGGAACGCCCTCGGCCCGTTGAACGCGGTGGCAACGCCGTTCCCCACGTAGGTCTTGCGGCGGTCATTGGCGGAAATGGTCATGGGTGATTTGGCTCCAAAGTGAAAAGCCCCGCACTGGACGGGGCTCGGGCTGATTTGTACGATCCAAGTGAATTCAGGGATTGGGGTATTCCATGCTCATGGTCGCCGTCGCGATTGCCATAGCCTTTGCCGCAGCTGCAATTGCACCCACCCCGTTTCGGGCAACCTTGATGGCTGCGGGGGCCGCAGCAACAGCCGGGCTCTTCGCTTTTCTGCAGGAAGGTACGTTTGGCGTGTACTCCGCGCTCGATTGGTCAGATTTTCCGACCAGCGTCATTCCGCCCGCTGTCGCCGCTGCCGTAGTCGCTTGGTTTGTCTCGATGCTCAAGAAGTAGAGAATTCACTGCTCATCCTTGGGTCGGCGGTACATCAGGTACGCCGCCGCCTCCGCTGGGTTGTCGGGGGTGTACTGGCCGGTTCCCACGTCGTACAGGTATTCACCGGTGGTCAACATCTGGTTGCTGGGGATGCCAGTCAGTGGGCCGGCCGCACGCACGCCAGTCTTGATCAGCTTCTCTGCGTCGGGCTCGTCATCGTCGGCGACCCAGTCCCGGCCCTCCTTCCACGCAGCCTGGCCGAACTTGGCCAGCGCCACGCCGGCATCAACGATCGGGTTGGGCCGCCCCATGCTGGGCTTCCCCTCGATCGCGGCGTCGATGCCGCCGGCGACGTCGCGCAGCAGCGGGATGGTCTGGAACGGGAATAGCAGAGTCTTTCGCGCGAGCCAGGCGCCCCAGTCGTCCCAGCCCTTCTCGTCGTCGTCGCCACCGTCTGGTCCGCGCATCATCAGCAGTTCGAACACGGCGTTGGACAAGACACCGGCCGACAGCCAGGTGCCGAGCGCGCGCGCAGGAGACTGGACCCGACCGAGATACAGGCCACGAAGTCCCGACTCCTGCAGGCGGTTGTTCATGATGATCATCGGGCCGATGAACATGCGGACCCACTTGTAACGGGGGTCTCGTTCTGCGGCGCTGAGATCCTTGGGCGCGCCCGCTTGCTGAGTGGTGCGGATCGATTTGTCGGCCAGGCGCACTGCCTCGTCGACGCCAACACCCTGGGCTTGGGCCTGCTGGTACCGCCCCAGCCAGATTGCGCGTTCTGCGAGCGGCACCGTCCAGCGGTGCACCTCCATGGCCGTCTTCATCGCCGCCGCGCGGATGCCGCGCTTCCCCGACAGTTTGCCCAGCACTACCTGATAGGACGAATCCAGCGAATTGGCGCGTTCCTCCATGAAGGGCGACAGCGAGTGGATCATCTCGGTCATCTTGCCCGGGTTGCGGTAGTACGCCGCATAGCCGGTGGCCAGGTACTTCGGATCGACGCGGGCCGCCGCCTGGATCGGCGCCACCACGGTGTTGGCGAACACCAACGGCAGCCGGAAGCCCAGAGCGGCCACGGCCGTATTGGTCAACACGGCATCGCCGATCTTCTCGGCCATGCTGGAGCCCGGCTCGGACACCGATGCACCGCGCACAGCGTTCTTCACGCTCCCGTGCAGGGCGTGATACGCCCCCTCCGACAGGCGCTGCTGGATCAGGTTCTTCAGCTCTTGGTCTTCCAGCACCCGCAGCGCCTGCTTCACGTAGCCGCGGTGCGAGACGTCGGTGATCACGTCATTGAGGTGGCGCGATAGCACGCGGTGGTAGTCCAGCAGCATCGGCGCCGCGTACTCGGTGCGTTCCTTGGTGTGCCCCTTGCTGGTCATGGCCCGGCTGAAGGTGCCGCCCATGATCTGTTCCTCCGCCGCACGCGCCTGGCTGACACCGCCGGCACCGGCCCGGGGGTCGTACACCGCAGGGTAGTAGCCGCCGCGTAGGCTGACCATCGAGCCATCGGCCGCGGTGAAGATCAGCGGCGTCGGCTCGATCTGCTCCGGTGCGACACCGGACAGCCGGCGCTGCTGCTCCACGATGTCCGGCCACAGACTGTTCACCGCATCCCAGATGCCCTGCACCATTTGCGCGTCGGCCGGCGTGAGGTGGCCCAACATCTCCGCGATGTTCTGCGGCGTGAACTGCACCCGTTCGCTGTTCTTGCCGATGAACCCTCCGCGCATCAGTTTGTCGCGGTTGCCGGCGTTGCCCATGTTCAATGCCACCGCCACGATCGTGTTCTTTGACAGCGACCGGCCGAGGCTGGGCACGTACACCAGGCGATTCAGATCCGCCCGCTGCGCCGGCGTCAGCGCCTTCATGGTCTGCTCCAGCATTCCGCCGACGCGGTTGCGCAGCTCGATACGCTGCTGCTGGGCGGCCTCTGCCTGGTTCCAGAGGAAGTCGTGCCACGGGCCCGTCTCGCCGCCATCCAACCACTCGACAACCGTTTCGGGACGCAACACCCAATCCATCAGGCCGGTATAGGTGGTGCCCACCTTCTGCATCGCGGTCATGTCTGCATCGGAGAACGGCAGCGGCTTGCCCTCGGCGATCGCGCCCCGAATAGCGCCGGCAAGCTCAGCCTGCGCGCTTTCCCAATCCCGCTGGTCCTTGTTGCCCAGAAGCTGGTTCTTCAGCCGGGCCAGACGCGCGATGTTGGTCACGCCATCGTGCAGCTCGCGGAACTCGGCGATAGGCAGGTCCGCGTAGTTGGTGACGCTTTCCGCTTCGACCCTGGCCAGCAGCGCGTCGCTGATCGCGGTCAGGTCGTCTTCGGCCTGCCGTGCTTCCACCCACTGCCGCAGGCTCTGCCGGCGGGCCACCGTGCGGCCGGACACGTCACGGAACTCGTAGGTATCGGCGATGGTGTCCATGGCCTCCAAGTAATCGGCGCCGGCCTTGCCAAGCCGCTCGCGCGCCTTCGGGGTCATCTGCCGCCGGATGTAGCCGACCTTCGACTCGACCTCCTGCTGCACCGCGCGCGCCTCGGCGAACAGCACAGCATTCAGGGCCTGCTGCCGCTTCGCCTGCAGTGCATCGGCAAACTTCCCCTTTGCCGCCGCTTGCGCCGCCGCGCGGGCAGCCTTGCGCTCGGCGACCAGGTACTCGTTCGGGCGGATCTGGCGTGCCGTCTTCGTGGACAGAACAGCCTCGGCCACGGCCTTCAGCTCGCGCCGGTTCGGCCGCGGCTCACGTGCGAGGTCCGCCAGCACACCGAGCTCCCGCTCCAGCAGCTGGATCTTGCGGCTGCCGTGCACCGCGTCCAGCGCCCGCTGCGGCAACGTGCCGTCGGTCATCGGCTCACCATGCCGGGCCTGCATGCGCGCATCAGCCTCGGCGCCAACGCCTGCCAGCGTCTGCCGCACAGTCCACAGGCCCTGCACCAGCTCGTCGCCGGAGCTGAAGCCCAGCAGCGCCGCCGCCTCGTCCGGATGCGTGCCACCCTTCCGGGCATAGACGCGACCCATCTTGTCCAGCAGTCCATCGCCATAGGTCGCTGCCAGCACGGCACGGTCCAGCTTCATGCCCTGCAGCTGCTCCGGCACCGGCTCGCCGCCGGCTTCCTTCCGGCCGGTCAGCACACGGTAGGCGCGCACGATCGGCGTGGCCTCGACTTCGACCTCGACCTCGCTGCGGATGGTTGCCAGCTCGTCCTTCCACCAGCGTTCCCGGGCGCGCGCATCGGCCTCCTGCAGCTGTGCCATCAGGTCAGCCTCGGCCTGCTCCCGCGCAGCAGCGATCTGCGCCTGGTAGTCGGCGAACTGGCGCTCGGTCATGCCCAGCGCCTGCGCTTCGGCCAAGTCGCGCGCGATCGGCTCAAACCCGACACGGGCCTGCGCCGCCTCGATCTCCTCCTGGCTGGCCAGCATGCGGTCGAACACACCGCGCACGTCGTCGGTCAGCTCTACGTCCAGGTTCTGCAGGCTGCGGTAGATCCCGAGAATCCACTGCTTGAACTGGCTGAACACCGACTGCAGCTCAGGGGTTGGCGCCTTGCCCTCGCCCAGATAGGCCTCGAAGCCGCGGGCGAACTGTTCGTGCTGGTCGACGCCGATCTGGTCCGCTGATTCCACGCCGAACCACTTCAACAGCGCATCGAGGTCGGACCGCAACTGCGGCGCGGCATCTGCGGCCGTGGCCAGGTCCCGGTATACCTCCAGGAAGAAGTGCCCGGATTCGTGCAGGAACGTCGACAAGTCCGCGCGCTTGAACAGACTGATCTGCATGGCCCGGTCGGGGCCAATCTGGATCTGACCGCGCGGAGCTGCGCCGCCCTGGAACAGGATGTCGCCGGCCAGCACCTCGCGCGCGGCCGTATCCGGCAGTGCCACGCTCCAGGTCTGCCGCTGACCTTCGATCGGGTCGTCCTGCACGATCTCGCCGCCGGTGCGTTCGGCCTCGGTGCGGGCCTGATCCAGCGTCAGGAAGTCACGGGCCTGACCCTGATCGTCCGCCAGCAGCCACTGACCGGCCCGCTGCACGTAGGCGTTGCCCTCGCGTTCGATGGTCTGCTGGCCGCGGCCGTCGGTAGCTACCTGCGGCCGGCCGAACAGGCTGCGCAGTGTGTCCATGCCTCGCTGCATCAGCGTGCGTGCCTGTGCCTCACCGCCCTCCGCCGGCGCCTCGGCGGCATCGATGCCTGCGGCGTAGCGTTCGTACAGCGCCACTGGATCCTGTCCGGTGACCTCGCCCAGCCGGCCGAACATCGCGCCCCACAGCTGCGCTTGGCTCTCCGCCTGCGCGGCCGTATAGCGATCGGTACCGACCAGCTGGGCCATGACCGACTGCTGCACCTGCGCGCGGGCGTTGGCTGCAGTGGCGTCCGGCGCGGGCGCATCGAGCGGCACACCCAGCTCGCGCGCCATGGCATCGATGTCCAGCGTCTCCAGTTCTGCCGGCGACAATCCCTCTGCGGTGGTGCGGGCGTTGCGCAGGATCTCGTCACGGTTCGGCAAGCGCGGCACGGCAGCCATCCACTCGGCCATCGGGATCACGACCTGGCCGGTGGCCAGTTGCTCGGCCAGCGCCGACTCGCCGCCCACCATGTCCTGCAGCACCTGCGGCGCGGACTGGAACAGCGTCTGCGCCTGCTCCGCGTCGAGGTACACCCGCGCGTCCTCGCCGGCCACCTGCGCGGTCAGCGCCTTCATGTCCTCCGGCGATCGCTCGCCGAGCTTGAGGTCGGCGGCCAGCTCGGTAGCGGCGCGCAGACGCTCGTTCGCGTCACCGGAGTCCATCACCTGGCCCAGGCGCTCGTTGATCCAGCGCACCTGGCCGGATGCTTTCGCGGCGCGATAGTTGGCGTGGACCTCGGCGGCACCGGTCGGCACCTCGGCCAGGCCTTCCATGATGATGTCGCCCCACTTCAGGCGTTCCTCGGTCAGCAGCTGCGCCGTTGCCTCACCGGCAGCGCCGCCCGCCAGCTGCACGCCTGCCTCGGCACCGGTCCGCAGCACGGCCGAGGATGCGCTGCGCCGGGCGTTGTTGATGAAGTGACCGGCCACGCCGGCCGTCAGGGCATCGAACACGCCGATGGCCACGCCGCGCTTCGCTGCTTTCTCGCGTGCCGCTGCCATCTTCTGCGGATCGCGCAGGAACTGGCCCACCGCATAGGCATCGGCGGGGTCGACCTTTGCGTCCTGCATGGCGTCGGCGATGCTGGCGCCGAACTCAGTCAGGCCCGAGCCGGTACCAGCCGAGGCTGCGGTGACGACGCGGCTGCCGCCGCCGGTGGATGCGGTCAGCGCCAGGCTGGGGGCGCCCATGCCGATCGACTGGCCCAAGGTGACTGCGATCGCGCCGAGCGTGTCGCGTCCACCGCCAGCCAGCTCCCGCACCGCGCCGCCGAAGCTGCCGGCCTTGTTCGCGCGGTCGAAGGCCTGGAACCCGCGATCGGTGCTGGCGCTGGTCACGTCTGCAGCCTGGGCCTTGCGCTCCTGATCAGCGCGCAATGCAGCTTCCTCGGCCGAGCGATCAGTGGTCAGCCGGCCCGTGGCTGGATCCATCACCGCCGGGCCATCGGGCAGCAGAGACAGTGCGTTCGCCTTGCCGCGTTGCCAGCCACTGACCACGCCGCCGATCACCTGCTCCAGGATGTTCGGCTCGGCAGTGGCGCGCGCATCACCGGTCACCAGCGAGTTGGCATAGGTGGCCAGCTTCGGCGCCTCATCACTGGCCAAGGCCATGCGCCGCGGGTCGGCAAGGAAGTCGCCAACGTGCGGGGACTGCCGGCCCGCTTCGTCGATGTCTAGGCGGCGGGCGTCCTGCTCGTAGTCGCCCAGGTTCGCAGCCACCACACCGAAGGGTTGGCCAAGCTGGTCCGACAGCTGATTGGCGCGCGCGGCTTCCTCCGGTTTCTGGCTGGTACCGGTGTAAGCGCTGCGCAGCGTGACCTGACGGGTGGTCTCGATCTCGTCCGACAGCTCGTCGAAGCCTTCCAGCACGTTGTCGATCACTTCCTGGCTCCTTGGCTCTTTCGGGCGAGGTACTGCGTAACCCAGGCATCGGTAGGCGGCCGGCCATACTTGTCGGCGTACGCGCCCCGGATGGCGTCACGATCGGCCTGGCTCACCTGCAGATCGAACTGCGCAGCGCTGCTGTAGAGGCCGGTCTTCACCTTCGGGTTGTTCTTGAACTTGCCGCCCTCCTCCTGCATCGCGCCAAGGCGTCCGGCCTGCAGGTTCTGGGCAAACTGCTTGGCTGTGGCCGACAGCAGCACGTCGGCCTGTTCCGGGGTCGGCTTCTTGCCGGTGGACTGCACGAACGCGGTCTGCGCGTTCTGGTAAGCGATGCGGAACTCGCCGCGCAGGCTGTCGCGCGGCGCGTTCTTGGCCTGTGACCCGCTGCCCGTGATGTCTGTGTCTTTGCCGAACCCGAGCATCTGAAACCCGCGCTCCAGCCGCTCGTTGTCGGTCATCCAGTCCGCGCGCTTGGCGGGGTCGTTTGCCTTGGTCTGGTCTTCGGCGAGCGACTTCAGCGTCTTGCCGCTGAGCTTGTCGGCGTAGTGGCCCAGCGGAACCTTGGCGAACTGCGCCGGGCTCAGGGCCTGCATTCGCTGCAGACTGTCCAGCGTGGCCGGGTCATCCTGGATCACGCCGCCCTCGGCGATCAGCTTCCGGTAGCGGTTGATGGATTCGCTCAGGCTGGAATCTTGGCCAACCAGAGCCAGCTCTGCCGGCGCCAGCACCGAAGACAGCGGGGCACTCGCACCGGCGGCGGTCACCTTGTCGTAGATCGACATAGCGGCCTGCTTCTTGGCCTGCTCGATGCGGTCCTTACGCTGGGCGAAGATGTCGCGCAGGTAGCCCTCGGTGGCAGCGCGCTGGTCCGGCGCCATGGTGCGAGGAATGGCCGCAACTGCATCAGCGAGCGTGGCCGGCACTGCTGGCGCGCCAGCAGCAGCCGGTGCAGCTGCGGCAGCCCCCTGCCCTCCCTCCGATGCCCAGCGGGAGGAACGGCCGAGCACCTGCCGCACATACAGCGCGGTCTTCGGGTTCTGGGCGGAGCGGCCTCGGTTCACCACGGCGTCGGCGCCACCCTCGCCCGCGAAGTGGGCAGCTATAGCGAACTGGCGCCCGCCCTTGGCCAGCCGTTCCTTGTACTCACGCGCAGCACGGCGTGCCGATGCAGCTGCGTCCTTCCGATCGATGCCGCCGGCGCTGGTCGCGCGGTACTGGAACAGGCCGGTGGCTTGGTCGCCGTCATCCAGAACCTCGGGATTCACCGCGCCAGGGTTGAATCCTGATTCTTGCTCTGCCAGCGCATAGAGATCGGCGCGGCCTGCTGCGTCCAGGCCCTCGGCCTTAGCTGCGTCATCGATCGCCTTGGTTATGGCCGGGGACGGCTTGCCACGCGCAGTGGGCGCCGGCAGCGGCTCGATGGCACCACGGCCGTCGGCCAGCGAGTTGGCCAGCTCATACGCTGCGCGGTCCTTCACCACCGGGTACAGCGTGCGCTCGACCTGCGCGCGGTCCTCCGGCGTCATCTGGTCCGCGTAGCGGTGGTAGTAGTCCTCCGCCGCGAACGGGTCGCGTGTGGCCATGGCCGCGGCAGTCTGCTTGCGGACCGAGGACACGATGCCGCGCTCGCTCGCCTTGATTGCTTCGGCCCCCATGCCCTGCGTCTGGTAGGCGGCGCTGGCGATGCCGACGGCCTCCTGCAGGCGCACGTCGGCCAATCCGAAGTCGCCCGACATGCCGGCGCTGACGGCATCCTGGCCGATGTTGTCGATCGTCGCCTTGCGCTCGGTCGCCTCGTAGGCGCTGTACTCGCGGTCGGCATAGTTGTTCAGCCGACCCTGCACAGAGTCTCGGAAGGAGAACGACACCTGATCGAACCGCTGCTGCTGCTCAGGCGACAGCCGCCCCCGGATGGCCGACACACGCTGATCGAGATCACCCAGCAGCGCATCGTGCGCCTGCAGGGCGTTCTTGCCCTGGTACTTGGCGATGCCGTCCGCATTGGCTGGGTTGAAAGTCGTGCCTTCCCAGTCCGACAGCTCACGGCGCGCTTCCATCACCGCAGTGAGATCCGCGCGGTTCTTCTGCTGCTGGAACAGGCCGGCCGCAGCCTGCCCCACCTGCCCTGCCGCGCGGATCGACGGCGACAGATCGACCTGCGCGGTGTTGCGGACCTGCGGACCCAGCTGCGCCTGTACCTGCGGGCCGCTGGTGCGCGGAATCAAGGTAGCCATCAGGCGTACCCTCCCGTCCAGCCACCGCTGTTGATGGTGCCGGTTGTCCGCGAACCGACAGCCGACCTGCCGGCGCCGCGCATGCCCCCCATCCCACTCATGCCCATGCTGGCCGCACTGGCCAGCGAGCCCAGAATGGTGCCGGCTGCCTGCGACTTGCCGTTCCAGCGCGACAGGTCCGCCTGAGTCCGCTGGTTCTGGGCCTGCGCGTTGAAGCCCCAGGCCTGCCGGGCTGCGTTCATGCGGATGGTTTGCTGGTCGACCTCGCCGAACATCGCGGTTTCTCCCAGGATCTCCGCCGGCGTTCCGAGCGTGGGGTCGATGTTGTTGGCAGCGATCGCGGCGCGCTGCTGGCCCAGCGCAATGCGCGTGCGCCACGATTGCTGCTCCATCTCACGGGTGGCCAGAGCGTTGCTGGCATCGGCGTCCTGCTGCGCCAGCATCGCGTTGTTCTCGGCGATCTGCGCGTTAGCCTTGCCCTGCTTCTGCTGCTGATCAGCCTGGTATGCACCGGTTACAACGGTGGCCGCCAGAAGGGCGATTGCGGGATTGCACACGTTATGCGCTCCAGTAGAACGGAAGGAAAGGGGCGCTGTCCGGTCCGATCGGCACCGGCGCGAGGAAGTGGAAGCCCAGCCAATGCAGCCAGCGCTGCGCGGCCTCGTTGCGTTGGTCGACGACGTTGAACAGCATCGAGGGGAACGCCTGCTGCATGCGGGCCAGGGCTGGGCGGGACAGGCGCAGCAGTTCCTTCTGGACCGACAGCGGGTTAAGCCCGGTCGAGCCGACCATCCATGGCGTGCCTATGCCGCCGAGGATCGAGTAAGGGGTGGCTCCGAACATGCACACAGGCACGCCGCGCACCATTGCCGTCCATGCCTCGGCGCTCCCGGCCAGGCCGCGCCGCAGGGCTTCGGCGGGCGTTGTCCGGGCGCATGCCCACAGCTCGACCACATCCGCAGGCCGCGCCGCAGATGCAATCGCCTCGATGTGACCAGCCTCGGCCGGTACCAGCTCTGCGGTGATCTTCATTCGGACGCCACCACCTGGGGCATCAGGGACAGGATCTCCATCGGCAGCGGGTCGTCGCTCACGATGTGGAAATGACCGCTGTCCACGCCCCACCGGCAGGACATGTTCTTGCGCAAAACCCCGGTATACGGGGCAGTAGGCTCGTCGTAGTTCTCGAAATCGCGCTGCGCAATGGGATCGAGCGTGTCCAGCGTGGTGCCGACGTAGACGCCGCGGGTGTTGCGCACCAGCAGCGCGACCTCGAAGGCGAGCTTCTTCATGGGGCGCAGCGGGTCGCCACCATTGGCATTGACCTCCAGCGTCTCAATGTGGGCGGTGTACGGCAGGCCAATGTGCACAACGCCACCCGGGCGCTGCAGCTGCACCTTGCCGTCGACCACCTGAAGATCCTTCTGCACGTTCCCGTCCACCAAGGCCACCACAGTCTTGCTCTCCAGGTGGCCCATGCCGGCGATGGTCGAGCGCTGATAGGTCCAGTCCTGCACGGCCACGCCACGCAACGCCAACGGAACCGAGCCGATCGATTCCACCGTCGCTACCGTGGGCGACACAAAGGCCATGACCCGCACGCGCACGTGCTCGTCGCCAATCGCCAATCGCAGGATGTTTCCCACGTCGCCTGCCCCGCTGAAGATCGCGACGCCGGTGGTGGCGGTGATCACCGCGCCCTCGTTCCACCCATCGGTGCTGGTCAGCGTCATGGGCGAGCCGTTCGGCCGCCGGCCGTCGTAGGTCAGCAGGCTGTCGGCGTACTTCCAGTCGAGCGGATCGTCGTACCGGGTCGGGGCCATCTGCTCCACGTACTGGACCCATTCGCCGTTGATGAAGCGGCGCACCAGCAGGTAGACCTCGGTCTCGATCTCCCCGGGCAGACAGCAAACGTCCAGCACCTCGCCATCGGTCTCATGCGGATGCCAGCCGGTTACCTCCTGCTCGGGCATGTACGTGCAGCCGATCAGCACGCCATCCGTGCGGGGCATCCACAGGATCGGCCAGGGCGCCGTGCTGTATTCGATGCCGCGGAACGTATAGCCCTGCACCAGGTGGTCGGCCCAGATGCTGATCTCGTTGCCGCGGAAGCCGTCCTTCTCGAACTGATAGGCCAGATCGCGCACGCGCTGGCCCTGCGCCTGCAGGAACACCGCCGACTCGCCCAGCACGCGGGCCTGAAGGTTGCCGGTGCCATAGGCAGACTGCGGCTTGATCCCGATGGTGCTGGGCGTCACCACCGCGTCCTGGCCACCGGTGACCTTCCATTCGCCGCCGGTGGTCAGCACCAGCAGGCTATCCAGCGGCACCAGATCGCGGATCGCGTTCACCTGGCGCGCATTGATCGTGAACGACACCGCGTCGCTGTCGACGATCGGCGAGCTGCGCCCGAAGTTGGGATAGTCGCCAATGTTCGATGCCCACACGGTCTGCGGATCGCCAGGGCTGCCGGCGAACCACAGGCGATCGCCGAAGAACTCGACCTCACCGGGGTAGCCATAGCGATAGGACCAGGCACCGACAGCCCAGACATCGGTGCCACCGACGGCGCCGGCCGCGTACTGGGTCACCACGATGTTGCTGGTGCCGGTCGGCGGTGCCTCGTAGAAGTTGATCAGGTCCGCGCCGGGATCGATCGTCCAGCCCTGTGCCATCACATCACCTCCTGCACGACATTGCCGCCGCGGCCAATCCCGCCACCACTGGTGCCGCCGGTGCCGCTACCACCGGGGTAGTACGGATTCGACTGCACTGGCACGCCGTCGATCTTTACCTGGTAGTCCAGATAGCTGCTGCTGGTCGCACCAGGGATGGAGAACTGTTTCGTGGTGCCGTCGCCGTTGAATGTCCACGGACCGGCCACAGGCGGCGGCACGTTGCCCACGATGCTGTCCGGGATGCGCTCGATCACCGTGGCGGTGACTTCGAATGGGCTGGTGAACCCGGTGATCTTCATGATCCCGAACCCACCGTGCACGTACTCCCATTCAACGCCGACGGCGTAGTCGTTGACGTTGTCGAACTTCACGTCCTGCGGTCCGTCGAACGCGCGGCCGCTATCGTGCACCGGGCGCACGCTGCCGCAAACGTAGTACGGCGTCCCGGCCAGGCCGGTCACCACGGGGATGCTCACGCAGCGGTAGACCTTCTGGTCGCTCCGGCGTAGTGCGCCCAGCGGCACCTTCTTCTCCGCCGCCACCCACGGCTTCACCGAGCGCAGTTCCTTCTCTTCGGCATACAGCAGCGAGCCGACCATCTCCGCGGTGAAGGTCGGAACGTTGGTCGTCACCGTCACCACACCCTGGGTACCGGACACAGCCAGCAGCGCGGCCTCGTCGTTGTTGAACGGGCGGAACGGGCCACGCCGGTATTCGAAATCGCGCAGCTCGAACTGATCGACGGCCAGACGGCGCAGCTCCTTCTGCGGGATCCACGGGTGCACCAAGAACAGCACGTCGGCCGACTGCGTGTGGCGAACCTTGTAGATGTCCTCCCCGGTGTACGGCGTGGCCACCTCGACGATGTCCCCTGCCCCATTGCGCAGCAGCGCGCCGCCGACCCAGAACCGCATGTAGCCGTCGCCCATCTCGATCGCGTACTTGACGGTGGTCGAGTAGATGAAGGGTATGAAGCGGGTTGCACGTTCGTTGTGCTTGGCGCCGCCGCGGAACAGGTAGCCCGGCCGCTTCTCGCCGCCGCCCGTGGGCTTGGTGATGACGTTCAGGCACTTCTTGAGGCTGATGGCGTACCGCACCATGTCGACGCGCCCCTGGAGCCCGGGCGACAGCTCGCCGCCGGACATGCTCGGTTGCAGCAGACGTGCCATGGTCAGGCCCTCGCCATCTGGGCCATGGACGGCTGGCGCTCGTCCTCGTCGGCCTCGTTGAAGTCGTGCGCCGCAGCCTGGCTGAGCGCGAGCTGGTACAGCTGCTTCAGGCCGGATTTGTTGGAGAACCCATTGGCACCGATGATCGTCGGCGCGCCTTCCTCGGCCAGCTTGCAGGCCAGCGCATCGACGAAGTGCGCCGGGTAGCGTTCCGGGTCTTCCACGCGTGCGACGTAGATCAGATGGGCCTCAGCCTGATCGCACAGCAGCGACGTGCCATCCGTGCCCATCGCCTGCTCGAACTGGATGCCGTGGCACTGGCGGAACTGCTGCTCACACCAGCGCGACAGGCGCCGTCCAGCGCGCATGCCCTGATCGTCGGTGATGGCCAACACGGTGATGCAATCCGCCGGGCGGGCGTAGCGGATCTCCCAACCCGGCATCGGTGCCTCTGCAGAGACTGCCAGCCGCTGCGCCTTCATGGCCCATGGCCACAGCCGGTCGGCCAGCACCAAGTCGCGCATGGGATCCCACAGGCGCGAGAACACCCGCGCCTCTTTGGAGCGCTCGGTCAGCGAGGTGATCGTGATGTCCTGGGCCAGCTTGCCCAAGGCCAGGTTGCAGATTTCAACTTGGGAGGTCATGGCTCACCCAGAAAGAAGAAGGCCGCCCGAAGGCGGCCTTGTGTTGCCAGTGGTGCGATCAGGACGCCGGGGTGGCCGGCTTGCCGTCCGCGTACGCGCGCCAGATGCTCGGGTCGAGCGTCAGGAACGCGTTGAAGGCACCAGCCGTCAGCGGTCCGGTCGCCACCGTGTAGCGGACGCCCAGATACTGCTTGTAGTCGCCCGCCGGCAGCGGCACGACCGCCAGAACCGCACCGGCGGTCATGTCGGCCAGTGCTAGGGCGCCGGTGGCGTAGTGCACCTTCGGGTTGGTGGACAGAGCGGCGTTGTCGGCCGACTCCAGGGACGCGACGACGGTGGCAGCGCCTGCCGCTGCAGCAGCCTGGGTGGCGACGATCACCAGATAGGCAATCGCCGGAGCGCCCAGATTCTCGGTGGCATTCGGCGCAAGGCCGGTGCCCTTCAGGTTCATCACGTTGGTCGAGATGGCGGTCGCAGTGACCGCCTGCGCCGAGGAGAACTCGGCGCGTGCGTCAATGTGGGACATGGATCTTGCTCCAGTTGTGTGGGTTTTCTTTCAGCACCCGCCGAAGCGGGTTCGGCCAGTTAGGCGACGGCGCCTTCGTCCCAGGCGAGCGCGTCGCTGACGCGGATCGGGATACCACGGAAGGTGTTGACCGGCTGGCCGTTCAGTTCGGTCTGCTTCAGGGCCAGGATGCGGCGGTTGTTGGCCTGGATGTCCAGCCACTCGTAAATGTCGCGGTTGACGTAGATCACCGTGTTCAAGCTCTCCAGGCGCTCGATGCGGTGCGTTGCCTTGATCAGCTCGTTGATCAGCACCAGCTCGGTGTTCGGCTCGGGATCGACCTTCAGATTGCTGACCTTGATGTTCGCCACGCGGGCGATGCAACGCGGGTCCTCAACCGCCAGGCCAGCCTGCAGCGCAAACCAGTCGCGGTAGGCCGGGTACTTGCCGCCGTTGCCATCGTCGACCAGTTCGTCGCCGTAGTCGGTGTGCTGGATGCCGGCCTTGGTGCCCTTGGCGTAGATGCCATACACCGAGTCATCGCCCCAGCCAACGACCCAGATCGATGTCAGATTGCTGCCAGTGCCCGACAGCTTGATGATCTGGCGCGACAGGTCGCCGGTGGCGTCGGCGTAGCGCTCCTTCAGGCCCACGAATCCGGCCGACTGGATCTTGGAGCCGTTGAAGAACTGCGACTCGAAGCTCTGGCCGATCGCCTCGATGTGGCGGCCGTTCTTCTTCACGCGGAAGTCGGAGACGTTGGTCGACAGCTCAGCCAGCACCTTGTCGACCTGGCCCAGCGACGCGAACTCGGCAGTGGCTTCGGTGATGTCGGCGGCCTTACCGGTCGACGGCTTCACACCAGCGTTGAGCTTGCGCAGAACGGCCTCGGGCAGCTGCGTTTCCACGCCGATGCGGTGACCGTTCGTGGTATTGGCTTCAACCCACGGGATGTCCTGGAAGACCGGCTTGCGCTTGGTCAGGATCTCCGCGATCGGCAGCGGCTTGCCGTCCTGGGTGTAGCGGGTGGAGATGTCGGTGATGTTCGGAACATCACGGGTCAGAGTTGCCATTGTTCAGTCCTCTGGATACGAAAAAGCCGCCAATCGGCGGCCGTGGGATGGGTTGTTGTGGTGGCTCAGTCGCGCTGGCGTGCGGCCGGGCGGTCGGCGTACTGGTACATGCGGTCACCGGTGCTTTGCGAACCACTGGTGGTGGTACCGCCCAGACCGTCCACCTTGCTGTCGCGAAGGAACTCGCCGAAGAAGGCGAACGCCTTGATCATGGTCGGATGGTTGCCCCAGCCCAGTTCGTTGAACGCCTTGGTCAGCTCGGGGTCGTTGATCGCCTTCACCGCAGTGGTGGCCAGGCCGACGGTGTTGTCGTACTTGGCTCCCAACTGCTGCTTTGCATCCGCGCCCCACTGTTCCAGCTGCTGCAAGCGCTGAGCTTCCACGGCTTGCTGCAGTGCCGCCGCGTCCTGCCCGGCCATCTGGGTATACAGGTCGACGGCCTCCTGGGCCTGTTCCTGCGTCCAACCCCTGGCCTTGAAGAACTCGGTGGCCTGCCCGAGGCGGTCGCCTTCGAGGGTGAATCCCTCCGGCACCTTGAACGCCTCGTATTGCTCCGGTGCGCCATCGCTGGTGTCGCCCTTGGACTTGTCGGCCTCGCCGCCTTCGTCCTTGGTGTCCGTGCTGGTGGTGCCCTTCGCATCACCTCCGTTCCCCGTACCCTCGGTTGCCGGCTGGCCACTGCCGCCGGTGCCCTGCTGTTCCGTGGTGCTGGTGGTGGTCTTGCCTTCGCCTTCGCCAGAATTTTGGGTGCTGGTCTCGGTGGCGCTTTCAGTCGACATGTTCACTTTCCTCGGGTTTCTGCAGCTGCGACTGCAGCCGCTTCAGTGCACTGTTGGCCTCGGCGCGCATTTGAGCTTCGCGCTCCGGGCAGTTGTCACGGATTGCCAGCAGCCACCACAGGGCGGCCTCCTGCCGGCCGATGGCGCGGGACTGGGCCATCGCATTGGTGTTGAAGGCGCTGGCGTCCACGCCCATTGCCTGCAGGAACACCCAGACCACGCGGCGGCCGACGGGCTCCGCCAGTACGCTGCGGATGTCCTCACGCAGCTGGCGAAGCTCCAGCGCGGCCAGCTGGTGCTCGCGCCGTTCTTGGTCGATGTCCTCCTGGCTACGCCCCGGCCTGCTCATGCGGCACCCTGCATGGCGTCAATCAGCGCTTGGGCCGCCGAGCCTTCCTCGGGCACCGTAGCGCTGGCTGTCTTCAGTGCTTGAGTTGCATCCTTCAGCGGCTGCGCGGCCGCCGCGAGCTGCTGCTGACGCTGCTGCTGGGCGCGATCGGCACGAATACTGGCCACCGCGTCGTCGCTGCGGATTATCGAAGCCGGACCACCGACCGCAGTGGTGTATTCGTCGACTACCTGGTCCGCGTCCAGCTTATCCATCACCGAGGGATCGCCGGTTGCCTGGGCGACGCCGGCAACGAACTGCACCGTGCGCTCGATAGAGCCGACTGCTGCGGCCTTGGCCGCCTGCGCCAGGATGCTGGTGTACTCGATCTTCAGAGGCAGGTCCGCCAGCACCTGCGGTGGGTCCGGGATGCGGCCGGCGCGTTCCAGAAGGCGGAACACGCGGACGATCACCGGGTCGAGAACTTCGTCCGTGATCGACTCCAGCGTGGGCGCCAGCACGGCAGCCTTCTCTTCCTTGCGGGTGGCGATCTCGGTGGCCGTGCGGTCAGTCTTGTCGCCCAGCGCTTCCAGCATCAGGAAGAGCTGATAGAAGAAGGCCCGCTCGATGCGCGCCTCGATGGTGGCGATCTCTTCTCGGATCTGCTGCAACGCCCTGGCGTCGGGTGTGTAGACCGGCGCAACGGTGGCGTTGACCGAGTCCTGTGGCAGGTAAACCATGCCGCCCTTTCGCAGGCGCGCGCCTCCAGACCGCTTCAGCGATTCCGGCCCCCCGAGCGTGGGATCGGAGAGTTGCTCCATCAGACGCAGCTTTTCGCCTTCCAGATACTGCAGCTGCTTGATGTCACCCAAGCAGTCGACCGCAGGGCTGGTGGAGTAGACGTCCTCCGCCACAGGGTTCCAGCGAGCCACCACGAAAGGCGCTTCGTAGTGCCCGCCGATGTCCAGAATCCCGTGATCGGCGGCGCCCACACCATCGATCCAGACTACCTCGCGGTAGGGTCGGAACTGCGGCGCCTGCAGCCCCAGTGGCCCGATACCGGGGCGCTCGTTGGGATTCGGCTCGATCAGCGACTCCACGATGAACTCGCGATCGCCATTGTTGGCCAGGCAGTCCCGAACGGTTCTCGGCAGCCGGTCTGCACCGTAGCGCTGCTCCAGCTGCCGGGCGGTCTTGGTGTACCGGCGCCACAGCGAGTCGACACGCTGCTGGTCGTCCAGCCCCACCGCATAGGTTCCTGCGGTCAGCGAGTAGAACCGAACCACCTCGCGCGGATCTTCGAGGATCAGCATTGGCGCAGTGCCGAACAGCCCGTCCTCCGTGTAGACGACCGGCATGGCCTTGTAGAAGTTGCTGCTGGCCAAGGCGTCGCGGATGCGCTGCGCTACGTCGTCCAGCCATACCCGAACGCCAAACTGCTCAGACAGCGACGGGTCCGGCGTCTTGACCAGGAACCATGGCTGAGCCTTCGGCGTCATGTGGGACATCATGCCGGCCGACATCGTGCGCAGGACCTCGGTGGCGGTGCTGTTGATCACCTTGGCCCGGTTGCGCTTCCTGGGCTTCGTGTCGGTCTCGCCATAGAAACGGCCGCGGGTCGGGTCCACGTACTCCGACACCTGGCGCCAGTCGGTGTTCCAGTCCGTCTGGTTGTCCTTCATGGCCTTCTTGCGGCGCCGGCAGTGCGCGCGCAGCTCCATCATGTCCATCAGCCTCCCCCCAGCACGGTATTGCGCGGAGCTGTTCCACCCAGCGCGGTTGTGGTCGGTGCCAGCGATCGATAGGCCACAGAGGACGCGCCGCTGCTGGCGTAGGTGCGGCGCTCGTCCTCGGCTTCCTTGCGAGCGCGGCGCACGCGGCCAGTGGGATCACCCACGGCGGTCTTGGTGACGCCGAGCGGGTCGGCGTACTTGCCGGTCTTGTCGCCGAACAGCAGGCCACCTGGATCGATGATCTGGCGCGAGGTGCACATGACGTCAGGCACCCAGTGCCGTCTTGACCGACGCAGTCGGCATCGCCGAGCTGGTGTCACCGGCCAGGATCGTCGACCTGGCGCCGAAGCGCAGGCGCTGCCGCTGGCGTTCGCGGTCACGCTCATTCACGGCGGCATCGTCGATCGACTCGGGCGCCACTTCGGGCGCTGCGGCCACCGGCTTCACCTTGGGGGCGGAGTTGCACATGGGGATTCCTTCAGGACAACGGGTTGTAGGGCTCACCGGCCTGCTGGTCGGCTTGGTCATACGGCTGGACAGGCGACCCATCGGGGTGCCGCGGCTTGGCCATGACCGGATATGCGAACGAGATCACCAGCGAGTCGGCCCGGTTGGGGCTCGGCATGCCGCGGCGCTTCATGTCCTTCTTCGATTCGATCTGGATCTTGCCGTCCAGGCGCGGCACGGTTTCGGGCGCCTGCAACTCGTCACGCAGCTGCGGGTCTTCGGGGATGGCCCCGCCTTCCTTCAGCCAGTCGCGGGCCTTCTTCCACATCTCGGCGCGCTTGTTGAGGCAGCCCGGATCGCCGGATTCCGCCGAGAACCACACCAGACGCCAGTCGCGGTTCCAGGTGCGGCCGACGGACACGATGCCCGTGCCATAGCCAGCGTCGACGAACACGGCGTCTGCCTTGTGCTCGTCCTCCAGCTGCGCCAGCACCGTGGCCACGTGGATGTCGTTGTCGTTCTTGGGCAGCGTCCGCAGCACCTTGAACATCAGCCCCTGACGCAGGCTGATCACCAGCTCGTCGTCACCTTCCCAAGCCGGGTCCAAGGTGATGACGATCGGGGCCCAGTTGTACTGCTCCGGGCGCAGATGCCGCCCGTATGCCGCGATCACATCCGTTTCGCCGATGAACTGCTTGGCCGACATCGAGGGGAACAGGCCGCGAATGCGGACCTTCACCACGTCGCTGTCTTCGCCGTAGTCGCGCACCATGCGCTCAGCCTCGACCAGGTTCACACCCTCAACGGTGCGGCTGTCGATCTGCTCGGTGTCCCAACTGGCCTTGAACCGGCGGAAGCATTCGCGGAAGCGGCCGGTGTTACGCGTGGTGTTGCCGAACGCTGCCCAGATGATCTCTGTGCCCTGGTCCGTCAGCGCGCCCTCGGCCACTTCCCACACCTTGTCGGCGATGGCTGAGGCTTCGTCGAACACCAGCAGGATTCGCCGGCCTTCGTTGTGCAGACCTGCGAAGGCCTCGGTGTTGTTCTGCGACCACGGCACCGCATCGATGCGCCAGGTCTTGTCGTGGCCCGGGGCGTTGCTGATCAGCGCCGTGGCGGTCAACGTGGCCCAGTCCTTGGTGAGGCTGATTTCGTGCCACTTCGACAGTTCCGCCCAGGTCTTGGTGCGCAGCTGGATGTCGGTATTGGCCGTGACCACGCCGCGGGTGTCTTCGAACGTGTCGAAGGCCCACTTGATCAGCATCGCCACCAAGGCGGATTTACCGATGCCGTGGCCCGAGCCGACGGCCTGGCGGATCACCTCGCCCACATCGGCAGCGCCGGCCTGCAGTCTGTTGCCGATCCTCTCCAGCCGCCGGCGCTGCCAGGCGCGCAGCTTCTTGCCATCCAGCGGGCCGCCCTTGACGCCCCACGGGAAGTTGAACAGCACATAGCCGAGCGGATCTCGCTGGAACGAGCCGATGGCCTCGACCAGCTCCTGCTCAGGCGTCGCGATCAGCTGCGCGCTCACGGGCGGCCCTCAGTCGTTCGGCCAGGTTGTCCTGCACGCCGTGGTCGACAGCCAGGCGCTCGCCGTACCGCTTCGGATCCCACTTGGCCAGCAGCTTCAGGCGGGTGTCTACGCGCAGTTTGGAGCGCTGCACATGTTCGCCGTTGAACTGCAGGGCCTGCTCGTCGCCTGCGTCTGCCGCCCGGTTCATCCAGTCGTTGCGGCCGTCATCGGCAATGTCCAGGCACTCAGCTGCGATGGAGTCGAACCCTTCCTCGCGTGCGCGTGCGATGGCGGCGGAAACCTGCTCATCGTTCTGCTGCCATTCCCGGACCGTGCGAGCAGCGGGCATTCCCTCGTCGCGGCAGATCTGGGCCAGCGGCTCACCCTGTGACAGGCGCTCGGTGATCTCCTTCAGCAGCTTGTCGGACTTCTTCGTCGGGCGTGCCACTTACCTACCCTCGCCCTTCTGGGCATCTGCGCCCAGCTTTTCGATCGCACCCAGCTGGCCGTTGCACTGCTCCAGGCTGGCTACGTTGGCGTTGTAGGCAGACACCACGCTCTCGATGGTCCGCTGGGTTGCGCGCTTCACCGGGCAGCGGGCGGTCAGCGGCGCCGGTACGGCCACGGTTCGCTCGACGGTGACGTACACGGCCTGCGGGATGTCCGGCTTCTGGGCCTTGCTGCAGCTGCCGAACCCGCACAGCGGCAGGGCCGCGGCCAGGATCACAGCAACGGAATGGCGTCGCATAGGGTCTGCTCCAACTGCTGCCGGCATCCCGGCTGGTTCTTGGCCGCCTGTAGGGTCTGCTCGACCTGGGTGGCGCGGCGCTGGCTCTGGGCTGCTGCTGCCTCAGCCAGGCGGGCGGCTTCCTTGGCTGCCTGCTGCTGGCGGGTGGCCTCGTCGATTGCGCGCTGGGTTTGGCGGTTCACTTCCTGCAGCAGCTGGCCGCAGGCGTTGGCCGCGCGGAGGTTTTCGTCTGCGTTGGCCTGGGCCTTGTCGCGCTGCTTCTCAGCGGCGGCGATCAGGCCCTGGTCCTTCTTGGCCCGGTAGTCCGACCCGAGCCTGGCGCCCATCAGCAAGACAGCGCCCACCGCGGCAACCCACAGGCCCGCGCGGAACAGGCCCACGTAGGGCCGCAGCGGGTCAGGGATCAGCATGGCGGTTTCCTCCGGGCCAGCACGCGAGCGATGACGCCCATCGCGCCCAATGCACGGATGCTCCACTTCGCCGGATCAGGCAACTCGTCCATCCAGCCCATGGCCGCAATGGCGTCGTAGATGTCCGGGAACAGGGTGACCAGGCCGAACACCCACACCGAAGCGAGTTTCCAAGCCTTGCGCCAGTTGTCGATCAGCTGCAGCTTCACTTCAGCCCCCTGAGCTGCTTCAGCTCGCGGATGTCCTGCTTGTTCTGCTCGACCTGCACGGCCTGCTTGGCCAGCTCGAGCTTCAGCGCCGGCACGTCCGCCAGCTGGGTGTTGATGGTCTGCAGCTGCTGCTGGACCGTGGTCATCTGCTGGTTCGTGACCTGCTGCTGGGTGAGCACCGCCTGCATGGAGCTGACCAGCCAGATGCCACCGGCGATCGTGAAGCTGGCGAAGGCGCCAACAATCCACTTTTCCACCGGCCCGAGGGAGATGCGGATTCGGCCGTCCTGGCTCGGCTGGGCTTCCATCGTCATGCCTTTACCGCCTCAACTGCAGCGCGGTAGCAGGCCGGCCAGCGGTTGATGTGCGGCTTGCCGGGGCGCCAGGCGTCCAGGTACTGCTTCCATCCCATCGACACGTTCCCCAGCTCGGGCAGGCGCTGCGGCAGCGTGAACAGCAGCAGCCTGGCGAAGCCCGCAGCCAGGATGTCGTCCAGTTCAAGCTGCAAATACACCGAAGCCGGATTGGCGCTGACACCCTGGGCCTTGCACAGCGCGGCAGCAGCCACGCGGGTCGACGGGTGGTTCAGCACACCGCGCACGCCCCCGCCCTGCTCGAACTGCCACAGCCCACGGGCGGGGCCTTTGACCTGCCGGCGATGGGCCAGGCCCGACTCCTGCCCAGAAATGGCCAGCATCATCACGCGTGCCTCGGGGCTGTCGTAGCGCGCGGCGCCCAGCAGGGCCAACGCAGGCACAACGACGTGCTGCAGGCACTGCGCTGGTGTCATCGGCAGCAGCAGCTGTGACATGGGTGGATCTCCGGCGATAGGTGCCCGTCACCGCAGCCCGGCAGGCTCGGCGAATTGGTCCGGTGAGGGTGGACGGGCATGGATGGTTGCGGGGGCCGGATTCGAACCGGCGAATCTCCGGGTTATGAGCCCGGCAGCCTGGACCTCTGGCCTACGCCCGCAGAAACGAAAACGGCCCGCCGGTGAGGGCGAGCCGTTGAAATGAGGTAGCTATGTCAGCTTGCGCGATTTCTACGCCTTCAGGATTAACCTGTCAAGCGCGATCACAGCGAAGAAAGTGGACCGAACTGCCTCCGGCTATTAGACCGGCCCTCAGCTCCTTTACGTATATAGACCGTGCCCAGCGGGTGTGCTGGGACAGAGGGCCTCAACGAGATATGGGGCCTTGGTGTCGCCCAGTCGATCCGGGGGCCATTGTGCATTGGCCGGAATGAATTGCCAAGACGCATTCAGGCCGCCGACGCAACAGCAAGAAGCATCCCGTGCACCCGCTCGGTGCCGCGCCTGGCCATATCCACGTAGCTGGCCTGGCTGACGGTCGGAAGCCCCGACATCTGCAGCAGCGAGTTCGCCGTGTGCCAGCGCTCGATCTTCCGCCGGCCCTGGCCGCAGTAGTAGGCACGCAGCACCCAACCGATGGCGGGCGCATGCCGGCTGATCTCGAACACCGCGTCCTCGATCTGCTGCGCCTCCGGGTTGATCTCCAACGGCTTGTAGCCCGTCGCCCTGCCCGGCATTTCGTGGTGCTCCATCAGCACCGCCAGCAGGTTCTTCGACGCGTGGCCGAGGTATTCGCAGTCCTTGTGCAGCGCGAATTCCTCGCCCCAATGCTCCATGCGGCGCCGGATGTAATCGCTCATCAGGTCAGTCTGCATCGCGCATCCCCTTCAGCACGTTCTCGTCGAATCGGAACACCGGCAGCAAGCCATCGGTGTCGCAGCCGCCCTGCCGGTCCGGCCGGCGCTGGCAGTGCGCCGGGCTGCTACCGCGCTCGCGCATGGTGCAGACCGCGCACCGGCCATGCCGGCGCACGTAGGCGTTGTGCCGCTTCCGGACCTTGGCCTCTGGCGTGGTCAAGCTGCAGCCTCCCCGAACAGGCTCGGTGCCGCGGCCAAATACTCGATGGCCACTTCCAGCCGCGCGCCCTTCTCGTCCGGTTCCATTCGTTCCAGCAGCGTCCGTCGGATCTGCTTGTCGTCCACCCAGGCGATGCCGTTCAAGGCGTCGGAGAGCACCTTTTCGCAGTTGCCGAGGTCGATGCACTGCACCGTGTCGTCCCAGGTGTGCGGATCCTTGCGCGCGCGCTTCGCCCAGTCCTGCGGCCGGTGCGGGAACAGCTTGATGTGCAGCACCACGCGGCCTGTGGCCGGCACGCGGATGCCGGCAGCCTTGGCCAGGTGGCCGACCGCCGCCTTGTAGGCCTTCGCCTCCTCGGTCACGTAGGTGATCGCCAGCGGCTTCGGCTTCTTCGGGATCACGCGCACTGCCCAGTAACGGTTCGAGCTGATGGGATACGGGAGGGTGAGGTGGATCATCGTGCGGCCTCCTTCTGCTGCAGCCGGGAAAGGGTGACGTTGAGGGCGGCCAGCTCGTCCATCTTGTAGATGCGCCACATGATCTTTTCGCCATGCCAGCCGTTTTTGCTGCCCTGATGGCAGTCTTTGCACAGGGCCACGGTCGTGAAGTGCTGGCCCTGGTTGATGTGATGGGCGTCGCTGGGGCCCGGCCGACTGCAGACACTGCAGGGCAGCAGCTTCACCGCGTCCACGTGCCGCTTCTCGGCGGGCGTAAATGCCTTGGCGTTCTTCGTCCTCACGCGGCCACCCCGGACGGTAGAATCCGTGCCAACAACAGGGGGAAGGCATGAAGCAGGGACGAACAGACCGGGATTGGGCGGTGGTGGCGGTGATGGCCTTTGCCGCAGGTGCACTTTTGGCATGGGCTCTGCTGAGTAAGCATCCGCCTCAGCCACGCCCACCGATCAGCATTGACTGGCCTGCCTGGGTTCAGGCTGTAGGGAGCGTGGGTGCAATTCTGGCGGCAATTGGAATAGCCGCTCACGAGCGAAGCGTGGCAAGAGCTGAGGAAGCCAAGAAGGGTGACTTGGAAATGAAAAGCCGCCACACCCGCGCGAATCGTGCGTTGGAACGGTTTCAGAAAGTAATCGCTGACCAGCTTGAGTTCGCCCGAACCCAGCAGATGGGCAATGTTCTGCCTGAAATACACCCGCTTCCTCTGCCCGATGAGATAAAGGACGTGGAGCGCGACTGTTTCTTGATGGGAGAAGCGGGTGGGGATTTCCTCACAGTAACGAACTCCTTCCTGGAAGCTCAGTCTTTGATTAGGGGAGACATGCTTCTTAAAAAGAATGAGCGATCCTTCATTGAGCATCTTGAAAACGCACAACACATGAGCAATCAGGCGCTTAAGAAGATTCGAGCACCCCTCTGGAAAAAATAGGTCACCCTTCTTCACGCCACCCTCCTGTTCTGCCCGGCCATGTTCCAGAACTCGGCGCGCACGTCGTCGAGCATCACGTGGGTGTAGTGGCGGCCGATGTACTCGGTCAGGCCGTCGAACAGCTCCTGGAACCGGGCCTGTTCCATCTCGTCGAATGACAGGCTTTCGGCGCGTTTGACCGGGATGGTGCGGATCTCCGGCAGCACGCCGGCCAGCACCTTGCGGGCGCCTGCACCCAGCAGCGCCTCGCAGGCGTCGAGCACCGCGGCAATGACCGGGGTTGCGTCCATCTCCACGGTCTCGCAGCACACGTCGGCGTCCAGCTGCAGGCGCTTCACCGCGTCGTGCGCGCCCAGCTGCTCCCAGCCTTCGACGTTGTCGACCATCAGGTGCCCGATCTTGTGGATCAGGCGGTGCTGCCATTCCTCGCGCGGCTGCTTCAGCTCGCCGCGGATCTCGCGGCCCACGCGGAACTTGCGATCGCGCAGCAGCCGCTGGTCGACCTCATGGGCTGGCACCAGGGCACCCACCAGCTCGCCGGTGTTCGGGTCGATCAGCTTCGCCACCACCAGGTAGATCGGTCGGCGCGCGCGCTTGGCTCGGATTTTCTTTGCTGCAGCGGTCAGGGTCATGCTGCGACCTCCCCCAGTTCGTCGGCAGCGCTGCGGTTGACGAACGACGTCGAGCCGCCGTGCCAGGTCACCGGCACCACGCCGATGTTGCCGTGGCGGTTCTTCACCACGTTGATCTCTGCGGGGCTGCGCTCGGCCTGCGGATTGGACAGGTCGCGCCACAGCATCATGATCTGATCGGCTTCCTTCTCGATCTCCGAGCTGTCTGCCAGGTGTTTCATCTGCGGACGTTCGCCGTCTGCGTCGCGGTTCACCTGCGCCAGGGCGATCACAGGGATGCGCAGGTCCCGCGCTAGGTTCTTCAGGCTGCGGGTGATGCTGCCCACCTGCTGGTGCTTCGGTGCACGCGACATCGATGCGATCTCGATGCGCTGCAGGTAGTCGACGTAGAGCGCGCGGATGCCCAGCTGGTGCTTCCATCGGCGGGCCTCGCGGATGACCTCGGTGATGTCCGGCGATGGCCGGTCGTGGATGCGTACCGGCAGCGCGCCGTACTGCTCGGCGGCGTGCAGCAGCGAACCAACGTCATCACTGCGGAATTTGCCCGCGCGCAGGCGGCCCACGTTGACGCCGGACCCGGCCGCCAGCCAGCGCAGGCCAACCTGGTCTGCGGGCTGCTCGCCAGAGATCAGGCCCACCGCCCCACCCTTCGCGCCTGCTGCGGTCGCGCCCAGCAGGAAGCCTGTCTTGCCCATGGCCGGGCGAGCGCCGACCACGATCAGGTCGCTGTCGTGGAAGCCGCCCAGCGACTCGTCGAGGTCGAAGATGCCGGTAGATACGCCGATCAGCTTGCCGCCATTGCGCTGCGCGTCCATGGCTTGGGCCACTGCCGCGTCCAGCGCCGATTGCGAGGTGTGTTCGTAGCTGCGATCGGCGCTGTGCAGGGTCATCAACCGCTGGATCGCGGCGTCCACGGCGTCCTCCTGCCGAGCCTGCGCGCCCTCCTGCAGTTCCCTGGCAATGCTCAGCGCCTCGCGATCGCGCCATGCGGCCAGCAGCACCGCCGATTGATAGGCCGGCTGGCTGCTGGGGTACAGATCGCGGTCTGCGCCGATCAACATAGCCAGTTCGCTCAGGCGTGGGCTGCCCATGCGGTCGGCCACGTCGGAAATCGTCACGGCGTCCACGGGCTTGCCGCCGGCGTCCATGCTGCGGATCAGCTCCCACAGCTGGCCGTGGGACTCGTTGCCGAAGTGGCCCGGCTGCAGCGGCATGTCGGCGATGCTGGACGGGCGGCACATCGCCGTGTGCAGCACCTGGCGCTCGACCTGGTGGATGGCTGCGCGGTGGTTGGCTTCGAGGGTCGTCATGCGCTGAGCCTCGGCAGTGCGCCCTTCGACGGCGCCTGGGTTGCGACGGGCTTGGTCGGCGCCTGGTTCTGCGCGCGGCTCAGCCAGGAATTCACGAAGCGCATGGCACCGCTGCGGGTCTTCCGGTTCTTCGGGTTGGAGATCGTCCAGGCCTTGATCGCCCGCAGCTGCTGCAGCACGTCGATGGCCGGGTACAGCTCGGCGAACTCGCGGACCTGGGCCTCGGTGATTTCGAATTCCTTGCCGTCGTTCAGCAGGAAGCTGACGGCGACTGGCGAAGCAGGCTCCGCTGGCAGCAGGTCAGCGGCCGGAGCCGGCTCGGCCGGCGCAGCGCAAGTGGTTTGGTTTGGGTTCTCTCTGGGTTGGGTTGGGTAGGGTTCTGTTTGGGTAACCGTTCCGCTAACCGTTTCGGCAACGGTTTGTAGAACCGTTCGGTAGTCGTTTCCCAAGTGCTTGACGTAGTTGAGAATTGCACCAGCTACGCGGGCCTTCGCCTCGCCCTTCGGCAGTGCTTCGAACTCCGCCATGCGGGCCGCCGCCACATTGCCGTTGGCGACCTTGTTCCAACGCAGGAATCCGGGGATGAAAACAACCCCTTCGAAACGGTATGCGAAACCACTTCGAGACAGTTCGGCAAACCCTTCCGAAACCCTTTCCTGAGTCCACCCAAGGTCGGCCATCACGTAGCCGTCGGGGCAGCGGTAGCACCCCAGGCCATTCGAATGCGGCCCGGTCATCAGGTATGAGGCCAGCAGCTTGCCGGCGTCCGTCCACTGCTGGGCATCCTGGCTCTGCCAGAACGCGCACTGGATCTGTCCATACTCACGCATGGCCGGCCCCCTTCAGCAGCTGCAGGCAGCCAGCGATGAACCACAGCGTGCGGACGGCCACCATGGCCTTCTCGGTAGCGTTCATGGCCACTTCGCCCCCAGGCTCTTGGCCAGCGGCTCCATCAACGCTGCCAGCTTCGCGAACTGGGCCAGCGCCTCGGCGTGCTGTGCCTCCGGCGAGATCAGGTAGCGCTCGATCAGGTAGTGGATCGGCGTGACGTCCTTCGTCTCGGCGATGTAGCGCTCCAGGTCGTCGATCGACAGGCCGCGCGGCTTGCCGCCACTGTCGCAGCCGGCCAGCTTCTCGCTCAGCTTCGACGGGGCCATGTCGAGCCGGCCAGCAATGGCCGTGACACCGGCGCCCGCATACACCTGAGTGGCGATGTGCTCACGCAAGGACCTGTTGCGCGCCACCCCGTCGTCATAGGTAATTGTTAGGCTTTTCATGCAGTTATCCCGTGGGTGGGAATGCCGGGGTCAACGTGTTCCCCTGCGTTCCCCTGACTGGTTCTGAAAATGGCCGCATCCCCAAATCGGAATGCAGCCCTGTGAAAAAGACTCAGCCGGCCTTGGCCGACGTACTGACGCTCACGCCCATGTGCGGAAAGCTGTTTGTGGTGAAGCGGGTCGGCGACACGGTTGAGGCCAGGCCGACGCGGAAGCCGGTGCCGAAGCCACCCGGTGCGCCCAGCGCGGTGATCCCCTTCCCTACCCGCGCGCGGTAAGCGGCCATGTCAGGCCCCTTCAACTCCAGTAGCCCCAACGACATCGACGGATCGCTTGCGGCGCCGGCCAGCCTTCCGCTTGGCCAGTGCGACCAAGGCGGTGCCGGTTTCATAGGAGGGGGTGACTACCCTCCGTCGGATCCGGTTGATCGTGGTCTGGTTAACGTTCAGCGCGACAGCAATGGCCTGTTCGGTCATGCCGCCGGCCACGAGAGCAGCGATGGCGTCGGATGGGTTCATGGCAGCGATTATGCATCGTTGCATCGCTCAGTCAATGCATCGTTGCATTCGACCCGACGGACGGTCATGCCGGACCATTCCGGCATGACTTACCTCGCCAAGAACCTGCGCTATCTAGCGCGCAAGGCTGAAATCAAACAGGCCGCCCTCGGCGAGCGGCTGGGTGTCCAGCAATCAACCGTGCAACGGATCATGAGCGGCGCGACAGAGTGGCCGCGGCTGGACAGCCTTCTTGCCATCACCGAGTACTTCCACTGCTCGCTGGACGAGCTCGTTCACCAGGACATGGAGAACGCAGGTGGCCCGTCTCAGCCGGTGGGATTCAGCGATGCAACCATGGCTCAGGCGGTAGAACTGCTGCACATGTTGGCCGAGCTTCGGCCAGACGATCAGCGCTTCCGCAAGGTGTCATGGCGAGCAATCCAGGTCACAGCCAAGGCCATTACTAAGGCCGAGGGCTCGCAGAAGGATGCTGTGCGCATGATTTTGGAGGAACTGCTTCAGGAGTAGAGCCGTGGCGCTGGACCCAATCGCGTTGAAGACTCTGGCAATCGAACTAGCCGCGGCCCTGCCCCCGGCTCCCCCCGACAGCAACGTCGGTGCCCCCCTTGACCGGTCACCGCGAGCGCGGAAAATCCGGGCGATCCAACGTATTGCAGATGCCCACTGCTGGCACTCTGCCATCACGCACTTCCTTGATACGAAGGACGCCGAGTACATCTCGGACCTGGCAGACCCGCAGCTGGATGATCTTCTTGACCGCATGAACGGCTACGTAGACGCAGCCTCCATGGGCTGCAGCCTGGCGGACAGCCTCCCGGCCTACTGAAAGAGGGGGCCATTGCCCCCTCCATTCCCGCTCCAGCTAAACAGACACCTACCGTTCGTCGGCAAATTAGCATTTGATGCATCTTTGCATTGACATGTAAATGCATTCTTGCATAATCACCCCGTCGGCCCACCCGGGCCATGCAGACGGGGCTCTACATGTTCGAGAACCTGCCAAGGAACACCACGCGGTCAGGCTACCAGGGCCTGCGATCGCACCTGCGGTGCCAGGACGAGAGCCGGGAAGAGCGCGGCCTGCCGCTGCACCCGGTCAACGGCTGGGCCACGTGCCCCGACTGCCTGGGCACCGGCGAGCACGCCCACAACGACAGCGGCACCGGTGATCCTCAGCGGGATTCTGGCGTGGCCTGCGGTCGCTGCTGCGGCGAGGGCGAACTGGCCGATGGCCTGATCGACCCGCTGGTGCTGGTGGCGAAGTACCGCAAGGGCCGCTTCAGCTGGGCCATGAGCGCCCGCCGGGCCGCTGACCGCCGCCACTACTACGACCTGTACCGCCTGCGCGCCATGCGCCCCTGCAGTGGGCTGCTGTTGGCCGACATGCAGGCCAGTGCGCAGATCTGCGCCGACGACACCGACCGAGCCGTGAAGGCCATGCAGGTGGCGGCATGAGCGCGCACACCACCACGGAGCGCGTGCACATCAGTGATGTCCGCGCTGGGGACACTGTGTCGCACAACGGATGCCTCCGCACGGTCTGCCGCTCTGATATCAAGCGCGGCTTCATGGGCATCACCCTCTTCGGTGACAGCTACCGGCTGGGCCTGACCCCCGTGGAAAAGGTGACGTTCAATCGCCCGACCGGGATTCCTGCCGACAGTGAAGGCGGTGCCGCATGACCGCCGCCCATCGCTACGCGCTGCGCCATCTGGCGTTCTACGGCTTCTTCTTCTGCCTCGGTGTGCTGGCGACCGTCACCGCACAGGCGGTGTTCGCATGAAGCACTTCGAACGTCTGGATGCGGCCTTCGCCGAGCAGTTCGGCGGCCTTCCCCCCATCACCCCGCCCGCTGGCCCAGCCGACCTGGTGGCCACCGACTGCACTGGCCTGCTGCTGGGCAACGCGGATATCGAGATGAACAACCGCGAGGCGATCTACGGCCTGTGCGTGGAGGAAACCCCCGATGAGTAAGCGCCTTCGCATCGCCTGGGCCGCCGTCGCGCTGGTCGCGGCCGTGGTCGTGCCGCTGCGCATCGCCGAGATCCACCAGGCCCACGCCGACCGCGATGCCGCGAAAGCCCGCTGGGCCAGCACCAGCAGCGTGCGCGGCTGACCGCCACTGACTTCCCGCCGGCGCGGCCGGCTCCTACGAGAGGCACCACCGATGTTCCAACTCGATCAACACGATGCGGTGTTCTCGCATCTGAACCTGCGGAAGGAAAAGCACGGCGACGAAGACGCGGCCGCTGCGGACCTGAAATTCACCCTCACCGCTCAAAACACGATCCTCGACACGATCGATCCCAACATCGTGCGGGCGTTCTGGAAGAAGGCCGAGAAGGGCCAGCAGCAGTCGCTGCCGATGGAAGGCAGCACCGACCTGGTGGCGCTGAACCTGCCGCTGCTGGGCGAGCAGGACATCACCGGGAAGTTCGAAGGGTACGAGCTGAACATCGGCTCCCTGATGGACCACATCGAGCCGGTGTTCTTCGCCGACGCCAAGGTGAAAAAGATCACCTGGAAGCCGCTCGAAGGCGGCAGCGTGGCCATGGGCTTCACCGTCGCGGTGCTGCTGGACGAAAACGAAGACGCCGAGCTGATCTCTGCATGGCGCCGCGGTGATGTGCGCCTGACCCTCACGCCGCCCAGCGCGCCCGCGCAGCAGGAAGACCTGGCCGCGTAACGCATTCCCCCGCCCGCCCCCTGCGGGTGCCTGCGCCGGCCAGGCCTTCCACAAAGCCGGCATCTATCCAACGAGAGAAAAGGGATTTGCCATGTTGAACATCAACGAAGAAGAACTGAAGGCCGGGATCATCTCGCAAGCCGCAGACCAGATCGTCAGAAACGATGAAGATCTGTCCGGCATCGTCGCCAAGGAAGTGGGCAGGCGCATCAACGCCATCTTTGTCGATCGCGTCGAGGCGCAGATCCAGGCCGCGATCGATGCCGCAGTGAATAACGCGTTCGACGAAGAGTATCAGCGGGTCACCCAGTGGGGTCAGCCCGATGGCCCGTCGACCACTGTCCGCAAGCAGCTGGAGAAGATCGTCAGCGGCTACTGGTCCGCCAAGGTCGATGCCAAGACTGGCAAGCCGTCGACCAGCGACTACTCCAGCGTGACCCGCGCCGAATACCTGATGACCACGATCTGCGCCGAGGACTTCAGCGCCGCGATGAAGAAGAGCGCGCTCAACGTGACCGGTGCCCTGAAGGATGGCCTGCGCAACCAGATCGGCCAGCAGATGGACGTGATCCTCAACGAGCTTTTCAGGGTCAAGAGCCTGCAGGACCAGGGCAAGGTCGAGAAGCCCTACTGAACCCCGCAAGGACGCACCCGCCCGCCCGGCGGCGGCTCCGAGAGCCGGGCACCTATTCCACCTACCAGCAGAGCAGCCATGAACCAGATCGTCACCATCGAGGATTCGGTCTACGGCACCAAGGATTCCTTCGCCTCGGTGCTGACTGATCGCTCCATCAACTTCGACCGCGAGGCGGAGTTCGCCCTGCAGACGCTGTACGGCAACGACTACGCGATGAAGATCGCGATGCAGAACAGGGCGTCGGTCATCGCCGCGGTCGTCAACATCGCGGCCATCGGCATCAGCCTCAACCCGGCAAAGAAGCAGGCCTACCTGGTGCCGCGCGACGGCAAGATCTGCCTCGACATCAGCTACATGGGCTTGATGGATCTGGCCATCGACTCGGGGTCGATCCGCTGGGGACAGGCCGAGCTGGTCTACGCCAACGACACGTTTGGCCTCAACGGCATCGACCAGCAGCCGACCCATATCCGCAACCCGTTCGCGAAGGATCGCGGCGAAGTGGTGGGCGTGTACGTGGTGGTGAAGACCGCCGACGGCGACTACCTGACCGACGCCATGTCGGTGGACGAAATCAACGCCATCCGCGACCGCTCGTCGGCGTGGAAGGCTTGGGTCTCGAAGCAGAAATCCTGCCCGTGGCTGACCGATTGGGGCGAGATGGCGAAGAAGACCGTCGTGAAGCGCGCCTACAAGTACTGGCCAAAGACCGAGCGCCTGGACACCGCGATCCACCACCTGAACACCGATGGCGGTGAAGGGCTGGCCGTGATCGAAGGTCAGCAGGTCCCGGCCAATCGCGCAGCCCTGCCACCGCCGGATGACACCCCGGAGCGGCTGGAGCTGTACGCCAGCCTGCAGGACATCGCCAGCGGCGGCGTCGATGCGCTCGGCGAAGCGTGGTCGAAGTTGACCAAGGCGCAGCGCACGATGATCGGTCAGGCCGGTCTGGAAGCGCTGAAGGCTGAGGCTGAAAAGGCAGGCGCCGAGGTGATCGACAGTAATGGCCGGCCCACCATAGTCGAGATGATCGACCGCGATATCGAGCGCAGGGAGGCTGCGGGATGCGCCTGATTCATTGCGACCAGGGCAGCGACGCCTGGCACAACGCCCGCGCCGGGGTGATCACCGCCAGCATGTTCGCCACCGCGCGCTCGCGTGTGGGCGAGCTGACCGACCAGCAGCGCGCCTACGTGGATTCGGTGCTGGCCGGGATGGCGCCCAAGGCTGCGGCCGAGGCGGCCAGCTACAAGGCCGTGCCGAAGTCAGCTGTGATCGAGAAGGCTCTGGCCGGTGAGCCCATCGGCGACTTCAGCGAGGCGGCGAAGAACTACGCGTTCCGGCTGGCGATCGAGCGCATCAGCGGCCAACCGCTGGATGAGGGTTTCGAGACCTACGCCATGCGCCGTGGCCACGAACTGGAACCGTTCGCCCGTGCTGAGCATGAGGTGCAGTCCGGCCTGCTGGTGAGGCGCGCCGGGTTCGTCCTGAGCGACTGCGGCAACTACGGCTGCTCAGCGGACGGGTTCATCGGCGATGCCGGCGGGTCTGAGTACAAGTGCTTCATCAACCCGGAGAAGCTGCGCGCCTTCCACATCGATGACGACGCCAGCGAGGTGTTCGAGCAGGCGCAGGGGTGCATGTGGTTGACCGACCGCGAGTGGTGGCACATCGGCCTGTACTGCCCGGCGCTGGCATCGGCAAACCGCCAGCTGTGGTGGCGCCGCTTCGACCGCGACCAGGCGTTCATCTCCAAGATGCGCGCCGACCTGGAGCAGTTCCGGCAGATGGTCGATGGGTTCGAGCAGAGCCTGCGCGCTGTTGATCACCAGCAGGTGGCAGCGTGAGCGGCCGGCGCGCAGGGGTGACGGCTGCCATGCGCAAGCCAATCCCGCCCCATATCACCGCCCGCGACCTGGCGCGCCGCTACGTGCACGAAGACGGCAAGAGCCTGGGCGATCTGTCCGCCGCGTGGGGCTGCAAGACCTTCAGCGTGTGGCGCGTGTTCCAGCGCACCGACCGGCCGCTGCAGCCGCACCACATTGAGGGCGTCATCACCGCGCTGCAGCTGGACGAGTTCGACGCCAACGACCTGCGCCTGCGTGCAGCACGCGAGGCCGGTTGGAACATCGACCCGCAGTTCGTGGGAGCCGGCGCATGAAGACCTGCAAGAAGTGCGCGGCCCGGCTGCCGCTGCGGTTCTTCCCGCTGGTCAACGGCAAGGCCACCGCCGCGTGCGCGCCCTGCCGCAATGCCGAGCGCCGCCTGCACGACCCGCTGAAACCCCTGCGCGCCGATCCGCTGCAGGTCGAACTGAACAACCACGTCAATCTCTGGTTCGGCCCTGTGCGGCGCGAGCCTTTCAGGAGCCACGCATGATCGAGCAAATCGCAATCGCAGCAACCGGCGTCACGGCCATCTGGCTGACGCAGTCGAAGAGCACGCAGGTCCGCCGCTTCGCCTGCCTGTTCGGGCTGGCGGGCCAGCCGTTCTGGTTCGCATCGGCGATCACCGCCGAGCAGTGGGGCATCGTCGTTCTGTGCTGCTTCTACACCGTGGCATGGGCGCGTGGCGTCTGGAACAACTGGCTGTCTCCGAAGCGAAAGGGCGCGGACGGCTTGACGCGTGGGCAGAGGGCGCTGAAGCAAGCCCACGGAACACCCGAGGCGTTCGCCAATGCCGTATTGCGGGCGGTGGGCGAAATCAGCGTGGATGAAGCGCACACGGCGATCAACAAGTACCGCGCCGAATGGGAGGCCGCATGACCAGCATCCACGTACAGCCGACCTTCGACCTGGCCACGCAGGCCGAGAAGAACCGCCAGCGGGCGGAGATCGACGCGGACATTGCGCGCTTCGAAGCAGCGGGCGGCAAGGTCCAGAAGCTCGGCAACAGCCCCATCGACCGATCCACCATCACCCGCCGCGAGGTGGTCGAGGGTGGCCACCGCAGCCGCACGAAGCAGGGAGCACGCGCATGACCACCGACAAGACCCCCGCCACCCTGGCTGTCGATGTTCTGGCGGTGATGGATGCGATGAGCGCGTGGGCTCGGCTCCGAGTTGATCCGGATTGGACGGTCAAGACTGACGATGCCCGCGCCGCAGTCGCAGAGCTGATCGAGGCAGTCGAGGCTGAGCGAAAAGGCGATTACTTCGATAGCGAAGTTGAACTTTGGTCCGAATTCAGTATTCGCCGTCGCAGGCAAAAGGAACGTGTTTCATCCGCCCTCGCCCGCGTCAAAGGAGAATCAGCATGAGCAACGACAAGACCCTGGCGACCGTGAAGCACGGCGGATGCGTGCAGTTGGGAAGTGGGGCTGAGAAGCCGCCACAGGAGCTTCCTAAACTGATCGTCACCCGTGGCGATGGAATACCCCTTCCTGATCAGGCAGCGGCCATTGAGGAATTCAAGCGACAGTGCCTGCGACGCGTTGAAGCCGAGTATCCGCACCTCTCCGCCCAGCCCTCCCCGGCAACGTGTAAGGAAGGCTTACAGGTTCAGCCCTCCCCGGGTGGTCAGGGGGATGCGTGGGACATTGCCGAACTTGTGCGCACTGACCTTGACCGCCAATCGTGCCCGGACGCCTACATGCGGATCGCGATGGAGTCGGTGGTCAAGCACCTCGCCGCCCGCCAGCCGGTGTGCGCAACCGTAAAGGATTCCTTGACCGTTGGCGGTGGGCAGCCGGTGGGGGAGACGGTGGCCGTCCGGGTCACCCCGGGCATGCGCGCAGCCTTCCGCAGGGCGTACCGCGAGGGTGGCTTCTGGGCTGACCGTTTGGACACCGCGCTTGACGCGATGATGCGTGCCGCCCCGCCCGCGCAGGCCGTGGGCCTGGCCGAGTTCAAAGCCCTCTATCGAGCCTACGTGCTCCTGCTGGAATCTGGTCGGGATCGCATCATCGATCTTGGCGGCACCTGCGATCCGGTCGACGTGATGGAAGCCAACGACATCGACTTGCAGGCAGCGCGGCGCGTGATCGACAGCCTGGCGGTGGGCAAATGAGCTGGTTCAGCCGCAAGAGCAAGGGTCCCGCCTCGCTGGAAGAAGCGATCATAAGGGCCAAGGCCAACGTGAGCGCGCACCTGCACACTCTACCCATCGATGTGGTGGAGCACGTTACCGAGTATCGGGACGGCAGGCGCGACTCGCGGAATGACACCAACGGTCACCACAGCATGCGCAAGTGGCTGCAGACGCTCAAAGACCTTCGGGAACGCGTTGACTATCTGGAGCAGGCTGAGGCGAAGCGGAATCAGATCGCCGCCCACCTGGGGCTGCCTCCTGCCACTCTGGATATGGATGGCCTGTTGCGTCTTCTGCATGAGGCCGACAATCACGCAGGAAGCAAACCGGAGCCGACCAATGGCTGACCAGCTGCTCACCACCGCGCTCACGTGGGGCATCGCCGGATCGCTGTTCCTGCTGGTGGCCGGCGCCTTCTGGCTGGCGATGCAGGCATACCGCGCCGCACGCGCAGGGCTGCGCTGGTGCTGGCGGAGGTGCGCTCATGGCCACTGAAGTGTGGTGCGAACTGGTCTGCGCACGCTGCTCCCGCACCTGCTACGGGCGGCATACCTACAACGGGCGCGTGCCCAGGAAGGAACTGAAGGCCGAGGCCAGGTCCGCAGGTTGGACGTTCAACCGGGAAGACGAAGCGCACTGCAAGGCCTGCACCGAAGCAATCGCGCGCGAGGACAACGGCAATGGGTGACCAGCTTTTCCACCGCGAACCGCGCCGCATGAAGCAGCCGGCCAAGGACGTGCTGCGCGAGCAGCTGGCCGTCGCCGCGGATCGAATCATTGAGCAGGCCGAGGAAATCCAGCGCCTGCGCGACGCCGCAAACCAGGCAACCGAGCAACTGCGCGCTGCGCTGGCCACGAACTGAAGGAGGACAACATGCCGCCGAAGAACATCCGCGAAATCACCGTCGCCGAACTGCACGCTGACCTGCAACCGATCGAGGTTGTCGCCGTGCGTACCAGCCTCGGCCAGTCTTCAATCTATCGACGCATGAAGGAAGGCACCTTCCCGCACTCGTACAAGATCGGAGCGCGTGCGGTATGGTTGAAAGAGGACATCGACCGCTTTATCGCCGAAGTGACGAATCCACAGAATGTGGGTGAAAACATGGGGCAAGCGGCGTAGAAAAGAAAAAAGCCACTGTTTCCAGTGGCTTAGTTCTGAACTTGGCGGAGCGAGAGGGATTCGAACCCTCGATAGAGCTTTTGACCCTATACTCCCTTAGCAGGGGAGCCCCTTCAGCCGCTCGGGCATCGCTCCGGGGTTTTCTCCGCGTCTGGTGCGTTGCACCTCAGCGGGGCGTGAATCATAACGTTAATCACGCGCGAAGGTAAAGCCTTATTCCGCAGAATTTTCACCACCGGTGCTGCCGGCTTCGTCACCACGCTGGATGCGCTGGTAGATCTCTTCGCGATGCACAGCGACGTCCTTCGGCGCAGTGATGCCGATACGCACCTGGTTACCCTTGACGCCAAGCACGGTGACGCTCACCGAGTCACCGATCATCAGGGTTTCGCCGACGCGGCGAGTCAGGATCAACATTTTTTTAAGTCTCCATGGAACCGTGTGGAAGGGTATCCCCCACCGGCTTGACGCTCCGTCAAGAAGCGCGCCCACGACAAAGGGAAAAGATTCGCAATGGTACCGTCAGCCGTCCCGCTCCTACAAGGAGGGGGACGGCAAGGGTTCATCACAGGCGGGGGCTGACCCATTCGACGACCGCAGCCAGCGCGGTGGCAAGGGCGGGCCCGTCCTCGCCACCACCCTGGGCGAGGTCCGGGCGTCCGCCGCCCTTGCCCCCGATCTGACCGGCGATATGGGACAACAGTTCCCCGGCCTTGACCTTGCCCATTGCACTGCCGTTCACGCCCGCGACCAGGGCTGCCTTGCCGTCCTGGGCACCGGCCAACACGATCACCGCATTGCCCAGCTGCTGCTTCAGGCGGTCCATGGCATCGCGCAGGGCCTTGGCATCGAAGCCTTCCAGGCGGACGGCCAGGACCTTCACGCCGGCGACCTCGACGGCCTGGCCGGACAGATCAGCCGTGGCGCCGGCAGCGACCTTGGCCTTCACGGCCTCCAGCTCGCGCTCCAGCTGCTTCTGGCGCAGGCCCAGCGCACGGATCTTTTCGACCACGTCGGCTGCGCTGCCACCCAGCAGTTCAGCGGCCTCGGCCAGGCGTGCCTCCTCGGCGTCCACGTAGTCCAGCGCGCCCTGGCCGGTGACGGCCTCGATACGACGCACACCGGCCGATACACCGCCCTCGGAGGTGATCTTGAACAGACCGATGTCACCGGTCCGGTTGACGTGGGTACCACCACACAGCTCGGTGGAGTAGTCACCCATCTTCAGCACGCGCACGTTCTCGCCGTACTTCTCGCCGAACAGGGCCATCGCGCCGAAGTCCAGCGCCTCCTGCATGCCCATGTTGTGTACTTCAACAGCATTGTTGACGCGCACCTGCTGGTTGACCTTGCGCTCGATGATCGCCAGTTCCTGGGCGCTGATCGGCTGGAAATGCGAGAAGTCGAAGCGCAGGCGGTCCGGCGCCACCAGCGAGCCCTTCTGCTGCACGTGGGTGCCCAGCACTTCGCGCAGGGCGGCATGCAACAGGTGGGTGGCCGAGTGGTTGAGGATGGTGGCGCCACGGCGCTCGCCATCAACCTGACCGGACAGCACATCACCGATCTTCAGGCTGCCCTGGGTGAGCTTGCCGACATGGCCATGGAACTGGCCTGCGAACTTCTGGGTGTCGCTCACCTGCATCTGCACGCCGGCAGCGGACAAGGTGCCCGTGTCGCCGACCTGGCCGCCGGACTCGGCGTAGAACGGGGTCTGGCTGGTCAGCACGATGACCTCGTCACCGGCCTGCGCAGCGTCCACCGGGCGGCCATCCTTGAGGATCGCGACCACGCGGAGGTCGTCGGCCTGCAGGCGGTCATAGCCGAGGAAGACGGTCGGCTTGAGCGTGGCGACCAGATCGGCCGACAGCGTCACGCCACCACCGAACTTGCCGGCGGCACGCGCGGTCTCACGCTGCGTCTCCATCGCGGCGTTGAAGCCGTCGATGTCCACGGTCAGGTCACGCTCGCGGGCGATGTCCTGGGTCAGGTCGAGCGGGAAGCCGTAGGTGTCGTACAGGCGGAAGGCGTCCACGCCCGGAATCACGCCATTGCTGACCTTGGCGGCGACGTCGTCGAAGATCTTCATGCCCGAGTCGAGTGTTTCAGCGAAACGCTCTTCTTCGGCCTGCAGTGCACGCACGACGGTATCGACCTGCGCCGGCAGTTCCGGATAGGCCTCGCCCATCTGCTCGACCAGGGTCGGCACCAGCTTGCTGAAGAACGGCTGGCGCACGCCCAGCATCCAGCCGTGTCGCAGCGCGCGGCGGATGATACGGCGCAGCACATAGCCGCGGCCTTCGTTGGACGGCAGCACGCCATCGACGATCAGGAACGAACAGGCGCGGATATGGTCGGCGATCACCCGCAGCGACTTGTTTTCCAGATCGGCGGTGCCGGTCAGTTCCGATGCCTTGCGGATCAGCGCCTGGAACAGGTCGATCTCGTAGTTGGTATGCACGTGCTGCAGGATCGCGGCCAGGCGTTCCAGGCCCATGCCGGTGTCCACGCACGGCGCCGGCAGCGGCATCAGCGTGCCGTCCTGCTGACGATCGAACTGCATGAACACCAGGTTCCAGATTTCGATGAAGCGGTCGCCATCTTCGTCCGGCGAGCCCGGGGGGCCACCGGCGATATGGTCACCATGGTCGTAGAAGATCTCGGTGCAGGGACCGCACGGACCGGTATCGGCCATCTGCCAGAAGTTGTCCGAGGCGAAAGGCGCACCCTTGTTGTCGCCGATGCGAACGATGCGTTCTTCCGGAATGCCGATCATGTCGCGCCACAGCGCGTAGGCCTCGTCGTCGGTCTGGTAGACCGTGACCAGCAGGCGCTCGGCGGGCAGCTTCCAGACCTGGGTCAGCAGCTCCCAGGCCCAGGCGATCGCATCCTTCTTGAAGTAATCGCCGAAGGACCAGTTGCCCAGCATTTCGAAGAAGGTGTGATGGCGGGCGGTGTAGCCCACCTGGTCGAGATCGTTGTGCTTGCCGCCGGCACGCAGGCAGCGCTGGACGTCGGCCGCGCGCACGTAGCTGCGCTTCTCCGCGCCCAGGAACACGTCCTTGAACTGCACCATGCCGGAGTTGGTGAACAGCAGGGTCGGATCGTTGCCCGGCACCAGCGGCGCCGACGGCACGATGGTGTGGCCTTTGCCCTTGAAGAACTCAAGGAAGTCGCTGCGGATCTGGGATGTCGTGAATTTGGCGGATGCGTTCATGGGGGCTGGCAGTCTGCGGGCCGGGGCCCGTGCCGCCGGCCGCAGTGGCCAGGGTCGAACGGACCGCCGAAACCCCCAAGGGTATCAGGCCCGGCGCCATCAGTCTCAGTCGTCCGGATCGTAACGGGTCGCACGGCGGATGCTGTCGCCATCAAAGCCCCGGCGAGCCAGCAGATCGGCGGCCTTGCGACGCTGCGCCAGGTCCTGCGGGCCAGCCTCACCGAAGCGGCGACGAACCAGATCCCGGGCGTTCTCCGTCCAGTCGCCTTCAAAGGTCTCCATGGCGGCAGCGATCTGCTCGCTGTCCAGTCCATGGGTGCCCAGTTCGGCACGCACATGGATGGGGCCGTAGCCGGTATTGGCGCGCATGCGCACCAGATTCTCGGCAAACCGGGTGTCGTCCTGCCAGCCAGCCTCGGTCAGCTTGTCGACCGCGGCCTGCGCCGCCTCGCCCTCGATACCCCGGGAGGTCAGCTTGCGGGTCAATTCCTTGCGCGAATGCTCACGCCGCACCAGCAACCCCAGGGCACGCTGGACGGGGGTCTGTTCGCGTACGCGGCGCTTGCGGCCGGGTTCCGGGGCGTCGGAATCGTTCATGCTCGCCTTCAATCAAATGCGCCGTCCCTGGCGCGTCCCCCGTCGGGGAAACCGAATCTGCAGGACAGGGCGACGTCACTGACGGCGCCGCCCTGCCCCACAGCAAGCCTTACTCGTCGTCGCCTTCGTCTTCGCCTTCCTCACGGACGGCTTCGGTCGGCTGGAACTTTTCGCGCAGCTCGGCCTCGAGCTTGGCCGCAACCTGCGGGTTGTCGCGCAGATAGCCACGGGCGTTGTCCTTGCCCTGGCCGATGCGCTCTTCACCGTAGCTGTACCAGGCACCGGCCTTCTCGACCAGCTTGGCCTCCACGCCCATATCGATCAGTTCGCCTTCACGGCTGATGCCCTCGCCGTACAGGATCTCGGTGATGACCTGCTTGAACGGCGGAGCCAGCTTGTTCTTGACGACCTTGATCTTGGTCTGGTTGCCGATGATCTCGTCGCCCTTCTTGATCGCACCGATACGACGAATGTCCAGGCGCACCGAAGCGTAGAACTTCAGCGCGTTGCCGCCGGTGGTCACTTCCGGGCTCTGGCCCGGCATCATCACGCCGATCTTGTGACGCAGCTGGTTGATGAATACCACCAGCGTATTGGAACGCTTGATGTTGCCGGTCAGCTTGCGCAGTGCCTGGCTCATCAGACGGGCCTGCAGACCTGGCAGCTGGTCGCCCATCTCGCCTTCGATTTCAGCCTTCGGGGTCAATGCGGCCACCGAGTCGACCACCAGGATGTCGACCGAGCCGGAGCGGACCAGCATGTCGGCGATTTCAAGCGCCTGCTCACCGGTATCCGGCTGCGACAGCAGCAGATCGTCAACGTTGACGCCCAGTTTGCCTGCGTAGATCGGGTCCAGCGCGTGCTCGGCATCGATGAAGGCGGCCGTACCGCCCAGCTTCTGGCACTCGGCAATGGCCTGCAGGGTCAACGTGGTCTTGCCGGAGGATTCCGGTCCGTAGATTTCAACCACGCGGCCCTTGGGCAGGCCACCAATGCCCAGTGCGATATCCAGCATCAGAGAACCGGTCGGAATCGCCTCGACGGGCTCGACCACACGGTCGCCCATGCGCATCACCGAGCCCTTGCCGAACTGCTTTTCGATCTGGCCCAGAGCTGCAGCGAGGGCGCGCTTCTTGTTCTCGTCCATCGGATTGGTCCTTGCAGAGGTCACGTCGTTGGAGGTGCTGTCTTTGGAAGTCTTCTTGGCCATGGGTTCACTTTAAGGCTGGCGTATCGCACAGGCTGAGATTCTGCCCGGCGTTCGGAAAAAAATTATCGGACATCCGTACCAACCTCAGCAGAACCAGAGAATCGCCACAAAAGACCGCGGGAATTGCAGGGTGAATCGTCAACGGTTCGGTCGCAGCAGCCCGCAGTACAGGCCCTCGATCGAGAAATCCTGGTCAGGAAGCACGTCGATCGGTTTGTAATCGGGATTGCGCGGCAGCAACCGGATCCGGTCCTTGGCGATCTTCAACAGCTTGACGGTGATCTCGTCATCGATGCGGGCCACCACGATCTGCCCCGAATGGGCGTCACGAGTGCGGTGCACACCGATCAGGTCGCCATCGAAGATGCCTTCGTCGATCATCGAGTCGCCCTGCACCTTCAGCAGGTAGTCCGGCGCCGGCGAGAAGAACACCCGGTCCAGCACCACGAAATCATCCGAGCCGATGTCGGCGCCGATCGGCAGACCCGCCGCGACCCGTCCCAGGATCGGCAGGCGCAGGACGCTGTCGGGCAGGCCCGGCTCGGCAACCTTCTCCACCGGTGGTGCCTGCACCAAGCGGATGCCGCGTGCCTGGCCAGGTACGCGGCGGATCGCCCCGGCCTGCTCCAGCGCCTCCAGGTGGTACTGCGCTGCTCGCACCCCCTTGAAGCCGAAGGCACGTGCGATTTCAGTCTGCGAAGGGGGCGCCCCTTCGCTCTCGATACGCTCGGCGATCAACTGCAGGATCGCCTGCTGGGTGTCGGTCAGGTCCATGATTAGTAGTATTACTACTAACGCCTGGGACTGCAAGTGCCGGGAGCGACAAGGCGAAAGCAGTCGACCAGCGGTCGGCTCTACAGGAATCGCTGCGCGATTCCGCGGTTCCTGGTGGGAACCGCCGCGGCAGGCACACTACGTGTGCTTGCCGCTGCGCCAGATCGAGAACAGGATCCACACCCCGCAGAACCCTGCGCCGATGAAACCGCACACGCCCAGCGCCAGCAGCCAACGGCTGGAGACGCCGCCTACGCTGTGCATCACGATCGAAGAACCGATGATCAGGGCCGCAGTGACGATGCCCATCACCATCCGGTTCGCGGCGCGATTGACCTGGTCGCCGAAGCCCTGCAGCGCGCTGGTCTCGACCTTCAGCTGCAGGCGGCCCCGGCGCGCAGCCTGCACCAGCTTGCGCAGATCCCGCGGCAGTTCACCGGCAAAGTCGATCATGCCCAGCAGACTGCGGCGGCCACGCTTGAACAGCGCCCGCGGCGCATAGCGCTGCAGTACCACCCGCTCCAGGAACGGGCGTGCTGCGCTGGCCATGTCGAAGTCCGGGTCGAGCTGGCGGCCCATGCCCTCCAGGGTCAGGAAGGCCTTGATCATCAATGCCAGATCTGCCGGCAGGGTCAGGTTGTAGCTGCGCAGCAGCTGGGTGATGTCGCCCAGCATCAGGCCGATCCGCAGGTCCTTCAGCGGCACGCCACGGTACTGGTCGACGAACAGGCTGATGTCGTGCTGCAACCGGTTCTCGTCCACTTCCACGCCACCCGCCCAGTCCAGCAGCACATCGGCCACGCCCTGCGGGTCCTGTTCCACCAGACCATGCAGCAGCTGCGCGACCTGGAAGCGGCGCACCTCCGACAAGGCGCCGACCATGCCGAAATCGATCACACCGATGCGGCCATCGCGCAGGTAGATGATGTTGCCCGGGTGCGGATCGGCGTGGAAACTGCCGTCCTCCAGCACCATCTTCAATACGATGTCGGCACCACGCCCGGCCAGTTCACGGCGGTCGAGTCCGGCCGCATCGACACCGGCCAGATCACGTCCCGCAATGCCGTCGACGAAGTCCTGCACGTTCAGGCTTTCGCAGGTCCATTGCCAGTGCACCGCCGGAATCAGGATGTCGTCCCGCCCTTCGAAGTTGCGTGCGATGCGCTCGGCATTGCGGCACTCCGCGGCGAAATCCAGCTCGCGCCGCAGCGACACGGTGAACTGCTGCACCACCTCGGCGGGCCGGTAGCGGCGCAGATCCGGCAGGCGGGCTTCGACGATCTCGGCCAGCCGTGCCAGCAATCGCAGATCGGCTTCAACCACGTCACGGATACCGGGACGACGCACCTTCAACACCACTTCGCGGCCATCGCGCAGCCGCGCACGATGGGCCTGGGCCAATGAAGCAGCGGCCATCGGGGTTTCATCAAGGAAGGCGAACACCTGCGACGGCGGTGCACCGAGGTCGGCCTCCAACTGGTCGCGGATCTTCTCGTAGGGCAATGCAGGGACCGCGTTCTGCAGCTCGGAGAGTTCGGCGATCCAGTCCGGCGGCAGCAGGTCGACGCGGGTGGCGAGCACCTGGCCCAGCTTCACGAAGGTCGGCCCGAGATCCTGCAGGGCGCTGCGCACGCGTACCGGCGCAGTCATCCGCAGCATTTCCTGCCGTTCCTCGTTCCAGTGCAGCAGGCGGCCGGTACGTTCCAGCACCGTGGCCAGGCCGATGCGCCGCACGACGTCGCCGAAGCCGTAGCGGATCAGGACGGCGGCGATTTCCTGCAGCCGACCAAGGTCACGGACAGTGCCCAGCGTCTCCCACATCGTTGCCTACTCCGGTTGATTGCCGGAGCAGCATGTCACAGCTGGGCGTCGATACCGTGCAATGCCGCCGCTACGGTTTGCCGGCGGATGGCTTCACGGTCACCGTCGAACTGGAACAATTCGGCACGGGCATAGCCGCCGCGGCGCTTCCAGCCGATCCAGACACTGCCGACCGGCTTGTCCGGGCTGCCACCGCCCGGCCCTGCGATACCGGTCACTGCCACCGCGATGCCGGCGCCGGAATTGACCAGCGCCCCGGACACCATCTCCAGCACGGCTTCGCGGCTGACCGCACCGAACTGCTCCAACGTCTGCGCGCGCACGCCGAGCAGGCGCTGCTTGGCTTCGTAGCTGTAAACCACCATGCCACAGTCGAAGAACGCCGAGGAACCGGCGATGTCGGTCATGCACTTGGCGATCCAGCCACCGCTGCAGCTTTCAGCAGTCACCAGCTGCAGCGAAGCCTGCTGCAGGCGCTGGCCCAGCGCAGCGGCCTGGGCGTTGAGTTCGGTGTCGGTCGGGAAGGACATCGGGGTAGCTGAAAGGTGAAGAACCTGCACGTTGTACCGCAGATCGCAAGGTGGTGTCGCGGCACGGGGCCGCAGGAACTGCCGGCCAGCGGCCGGCACTACCTCACCATTCGGGCAGCTTTTCCGGCAGCAGGGCCCGGATCGGCTCGCCATCGGCGCTGGCCGCCAGCTTCTCGGCCTCGGCGATGGGAAGATCGACCTGCAACAGCCAGCCTTCTTCATCGGCCTGTTCACTGCGGACCACTTCCAGCTGGTGCAGGCGCGCGCGCAGACGGCCGGCACTGGGCGGCAGGCGCAGCTCGCCGGTGACGTGCTGCAGACCCAAGCGCTTGCCGAGCACGGCCTGCAGCAGCTCGATGCCCTGCCCGTCGCGTGCGGAAATCCACACCCGCTCACGCCGCGATTCATCCGGCACGCCGTCCTGGCCATCGTGGCGAACGTCGGCACCCTCGATGCGGTCGATCTTGTTGAACACCAGCAACTGCGGCAGGTCGCCAGCACCGACGGCGGTCAGCACTTCGTCGACCTGGGCGATGCGCTCCTCGCGGTGCGGATCGGCGGCATCGACAAGGTGCAGCAGGAAATCCGCTTCCCGCGCTTCAGACAGGGTCGAGCGGAAGGCCGCCACCAGGTCATGCGGCAGGTCGCGTACGAAACCCACCGTATCGGCCAGGACGACGTTGCCACCGGGCACGGCGATCCGGCGCACGGTCGGATCCAGGGTCGCGAACAACTGGTCAGCCGCATAGGCCTCGGCGCCGGTCATCGCATTGAACAAGGTCGATTTGCCGGCATTGGTGTAGCCCACCAGGGCCACGCGCGGCAACTCGCTGCGCACACGCGCACGGCGCATCTGGGTGCGCTGTACTTCGACTTTTTCCAGCCGCTTCTGCAGCTGTTCAACCCGCTTCTGCAGCAGGCGACGATCGGTTTCCAGCTGGGTTTCACCCGGGCCGCGCAGGCCGATCGAACCACCACGCTGGCGCTCCAGATGGGTCCAGCCGCGCACCAGCCGTGTCGCCATATGGCGCAGCTGGGCCAGCTCGACCTGCAGCTTGCCTTCATGGCTGCGCGCACGCTGGGCAAAGATGTCCAGGATCAGACCGGTACGGTCGATAACCCGGCGCTCCAGGAAACGTTCCAGATTGCGTTCCTGACCCGGGCTCAACGCGTGGTTGACCAGGATCAGGTCTGCGCCGGTTGCTTCGGCGGCGGCCTTGATCTCATCCAGCTTGCCGCTGCCGAGCAGGGTCGATGGGTTCGGGCGATCCAGGCGCGCGGTGATGGTCACCGCGATGCTGGCCCCAGCCGAGCGGGCCAGATCACCGAATTCTTCCAGCACATCGTCTTCCAGCTTGCCAAAATGCGGCTGGATCAACAGGGCGTGTTCGCCCTTTTTCGAGCGGTCAAACATTCACCGCTCCAACATCATTCGTCTGCTTCATCACCCGCCTGACCATCCTCACCTGATTGCACGTACCCACCACCCGGGCCGACCTTGACGTTGCGCGCCGGCACCACGGTGGAAATGGCGTGCTTGTAGACCATCTGGCTGACGGTGTTGCGCAGCAGGACCACGAACTGATCGAACGATTCGATCGTGCCCTGCAGCTTGATGCCGTTGACCAGGTACACCGAAACCGGCACGCGCTCGCGCCGCAGTGCATTCAAGAAAGGATCCTGCAGCGATTGCCCCTTGGACATTGCACACTCCTGATTATTGTTCTTATTGGTAGCCGGCGGTTGCCGCGGCCCCCGAGCCGCTTGCCGGCCCATGATGGTACACGGCCAGCGTCGGTTCAGCGTGCAACGAAGGTCGACACCGCGCCTGCCAGGCGCTCCCCATCCATATGGGGGTCGAACCAGCGCGCATCAAGCTCGCCGCGCAGCCAGGTCAGCTGGCGCTTGGCCAGTTGCCGGGTGGCGAAAATGGACTTGTCACGGAAGCGGGCCTCGTCCCCCTCGCCGTCCAGGTACTCCCAGGCCTGGCGATACCCGACCGCGCGGACGGCTGGCAGGTCCAGCGGCGTGGCGACCGCCTGCATGTCCGGCAACGCACGCAGCGCGCGCACTTCATCGAGAAAGCCCTGGGCGAGCATGGCGTCGAAGCGCGCCTCGATGCGCTGGTGCAGCACGGCGCGGTCGCGCGGCGCCAGAATCAGCTTCAATGTACGCACCGGCAACGGGGCGACGCCGGGGCGACGCTGCCATTCACTGATCGGCGTGCCGGTCAGGCGGTAGACCTCCAGCGCCCGCTGGATGCGTTGCGGATCGGTGGCATGGATGCGTGCAGCGGCGGCGGGATCGACGGTGGCAAGTTCGGCATGCAGGGCGGCCCAGCCACGCTCGGCAGCCTCGGCGCTCAGCACGTCGCGCATCGCCGGGTCTGCTTCCGGCATCGGCGACAGTCCCTCCAGCAGCGCACGGAAGTACAGGCCCGTGCCGCCGGCCAGAATCGGCGTCTTGCCCCGGGCGACGATGTCGGCCACCACGCGGCCGGCATCGGCGGCGAACTCGGCGGCCGAATAGGTCTGCCAGGGATCGCGCAGGTCCAGCAGGTGGTGCGCTGCCTGCGCGCGTTCGCCGGCATCAGGCTTGGCCGAACCGATATCCAGCCCGCGATAGACCAGTGCCGAATCGACGCTGACGATTTCACCATCCAGCTGCTGCGCCAGCGCGATCGCGGTGGCGGTCTTGCCGCTGGCGGTCGGGCCCATCACGGCGATCGCCAGCGGCCGCTGATCGACTGCCATCAGTCTTCGTCCGGCCAGCGAAGGGTCGGCTTGGCATCCCCCCGGACAGCGGGCACCGCGTCGACCGCCTGCCAGACCTTCAAGGCATCGACCGTCGCCGCCACATCGTGCACGCGCACGATGCGGGCACCGCGCTGCACGGCGATGAGGTGTGCGGCCACGGATGCAGCGACCCGCTCTGCCGGCGACTCGCGACCGGTCAGCTCGCCCAGGCTGCGTTTGCGCGACAGCCCGGCCAGCATCGGCACGCCCAGCTCGAGAAAGCGCTCGGCGCGGGCCAGCAGGGTGATGTTGTGCGCGGTGCTCTTGCCGAAGCCGAAGCCAAGATCGATCAGCAGATTCTTCCTGGCGATGCCGGCCATCTCGGCGGCGAACAAGCGCTGCACCAGGAAGCCATGCACCTCGGTGACGACATCGTCGTACTGCGGGTCGGCCTGCATGTGGCCCGGCTCGCCCTGCATGTGCATCAGCACCACTGGCACGCCGGTGTCTGCCGCGGCCTCCAACGCGCCATCCTGGCGCAGGCCGAAGATGTCGTTGATCATCCCGGCCCCTGCAGCCACTGCGGCACGCATCACCTCCGGCTTGAAGGTGTCGATGCTGATCGGCACCGATGTGCGCGCCGCCAGCTGCTCGATGACCGGGACGACACGACGCAGCTCTTCGTCGATCGACACCGGCGCCGCGCCCGGGCGGGTGGATTCGCCGCCGATATCGAGCAGGTCGGCGCCCTCCTCCACCAGCTTCAGGCCGTGCGCGACCGCCGCTTCGGTGGTGTCATGGGCACCGCCGTCGGAGAACGAATCCGGGGTGACGTTGACGATCCCCATGACCCGGGCACGGTCCAGGCGCAGGATGCGACCGGCGCAATCGAGCTGGGGAGAGATATCGAACATGGCAGATCCTGCGGGCAACGAAGGTTAGTTTACGGCGGCAGGGCTGCGCCCTGCACCCGCAGAGGCCAGGGCTGGAGCAACAGCAACAGCGGCATTCCGTGGGATGGCGGGGCACTGTGGGTTTCCAGCGCACCACCAATGCGCTCGACGCTGTCGGCGCGGTCCCATTCGTCGCGCGCCTTCCAAC
>NZ_JACGTN010000026.1:0-121484 GCF_014763005.1 Stenotrophomonas sp. Br8
CATGGATGCCGCGGCCAAGCCTACAGGGACGTATTTACGGCGTCCCCCGCAACCGGACCCACCCCGCCATCCCTCAGTAGCCCAGCTTTTGACGTTGCTTCGGCCGTTGCCGTTGCCTCTGCAGGTGCAGGGTGCAACCCTGCAGAACACCACCACCCTACGGCAGCGTCGGTTGTGCAATCGGCCCCTGCGCACTACGATCCTGCGGTTCGCGCGCACACGCGTGCCCGTATTCCTGCTGAGCGCCCTGTGCGCCGCATCTGCCAACCCGAGGTCTTCATGGTCATCAAACCGCGCGTCCGCGGCTTCATCTGCGTCACCACCCACCCGACCGGCTGCGACGCCGCCGTCAAGCAGCAGATCGACTACATCCGTGCGCGCCCGCCGATCCAGAACGGCCCCAAGCGCGTGCTGGTGATCGGCGCCTCGACCGGCTACGGCCTGGCCGCGCGCATCACTGCAGCCTTCGGTAGTGGCGCTGCAACCCTGGGTATCTTCTTCGAGCGCCCGGGCAGTGAAACCAAGCCGGGCACGGCGGGCTGGTACAACTCCGCGGCGTTCCACAAGTACGCCGACGAAGCAGGCCTGTATGCCAAGAGCATCAACGGCGATGCGTTCTCCGACGAGGTGAAGGCGAAGACCATCGAGATGATCAAAGCCGATCTCGGCCAGGTCGATCAGGTGGTCTACAGCCTGGCTGCGCCGCGCCGCAAGCACCCCAAGACCGGTGAGATCATCAGCTCCACGCTGAAGCCGATCGGCGAGCCGATCACCCTGCGTGGTCTGGATACCGACAAGGAAGTGCTGACCGAAACCCACCTGCAGCCGGCGACTCCGGAAGAAATCGCCGGCACCGTCGCGGTGATGGGCGGTGAGGACTGGCAGATGTGGATCGACGCGCTGGCCGATGCCGGCGTGCTGGCCAATGGTTGCACCACCACGGCCTTCACCTACGTGGGCGAAGAGATCACCCAGGCGATCTACTGGAATGGCTCCATCGGTGCCGCCAAGAAGGATCTGGACGACAAGGTGCTGGGCCTGCGCGAGAAGCTGGCCAGGATCGGCGGCGATGCGCGCGTGTCGGTGCTGAAGGCAGTGGTGACCCAGGCCAGCTCGGCCATTCCGACCATGCCGCTGTACCTGTCGCTGCTGTTCAAGGTGATGAAGGCGAAGGGCACCCACGAAGGCTGCATCGAGCAGCTCGACGTGCTGTACGACATTCTGTACGGCGCCAAGGCCGATGGCGTGGCGGTCGATCGCCTGCGCCACGATCTGGTCGACGGCGATGGCCACACCGTCGCGCTGATCGATGAAGAAGGTCGCCTGCGCGCCGACTACAAGGAAATGACGGCCGACGTGCAGGGTGAGGTGCTGGCGCTGTGGCCGCAGGTGACCAACGAGAACCTGTACGAGATCAGCGATCTGGCTGGCTACAAGGCCGATTTCCTGCGTCTGTTCGGTTTCGGTGTCGAAGGCGTCGACTACGAAGCCGACGTCAACCCGGACGTGAAGATCCCCAATCTGGTCGATCTGACCTGATTGAAAAAGGCCGGCGCAAGCCGGCCTTCTTGATTATGTAGAGCCGAGCCATGCTCGGCTGCTCTTCGCTTGGACCCTGCAGCCGAGCATGGCTCGGCTCTACAGAGAGGCGTCAACCGAACTCGAAGTTCATCGCCGGGGCTGCGGGGCCGACGAAATCGCCCTGCACGTAATCCACGCCGGCACTGAACAGCAGTGTCATCGAGTTGGCGTCGCTGACGAACTCGGCCATGGTGCGGATGCCGGCTTCCTGTGCGCGTGCGGTGATCTGGCTGACCCGGTCGATGTTCTCGCGGGTGGCGGCCAGGTCGCTGGTGAAGCCGCGATCAAGCTTGAGGAACTGCGGCTGGAAGTGGGCCAGCAGCTGGAACGAATCCAGGCCCGAGCCGAACTGCTCCAGACCGATCCGGCAGCCGAGCGGTGCCACTTCCGCCAGGAACTGCTGGGCGCTGCGCAGGTGCGTGAACACCTTTGACTCCGGGGCATGCAGCCACAGGCGTTCGCCCGGTACGCCGTGTGCCTGCAACTGCTGGCGCAGCGTGGCGATCATCTTCGGATCGTCGAACGATTCCGGCGTGACCTTCACCAGCATCTGCGTCGGATGACCCTCGCGCGCACGCGCGCCCAGTACCGCGATCGCCTGCGAGACGACCCAGCGGTTGATGTCCGCCAGCAGGCCGTGTTCTTCGGCAATGCCGAGGAAGGCGGTCGGGCTCAGCAACTCTCCGTTGTGTTCCAGCCGCAGGTAGGCTTCATACAGCTCCAGCGACTCGCCCTGCAGGTTCAGCACCGGCTGGTAATGCAGCTGGAAGCCATCGCCTGCCAAGGCCTCGCGGATACGCGCGACCCAGCGCTGCACGCGCTCTTCTTCCACGCGATCGACAGCGGCCGGGTCGAAGATACGGCAGGTATTGCCGAGGGCGGCAGCGGCCTGCGTACATTCACTGGCGCGCGCCAGCACCTGGCCGATGCTGGCGATCTTCTCGCCCACCTGCACCCCGCCAATGCTGACGGTCACGGTGGCCGAGCGCGCACCGATGCTGAAGACGTGCGCGGCGTAGGCTTCGCGGATTCGCTCGGCCAGTGCCACGGTCTGTGCATAGGGACCGGACTGCAGCACGGCGAAACTGTGTTCGCCGAAGCGGGCCAGCTGCGCATCCTCGCCAACGACCTCGGCCAGCAAGGCGGCGAGGGCGCCGATCAGGGCGTCGGCCGAGGCCAGTCCGATATCCGGGATCAGACGTGCGTAATGATCCGGTTCGACCATCAGCAGGCCGAACTGACCCTCGCTGCGCCCGGCCTGTGCAACCGCGTCCTCGACCTGCAGCATGAAGGTCGGGCGGTTGAGCAGGCCGGTGACCTGGTCGCGCTGGCGCAGGTCTTCGACCTCGCGTGCCAGCTCCGGGTCGAATTCCATGCGCCGGCGGAACACCACCTGCAGGCAGGATTCGCCCTCGTAGGTGGCTGCGGTGAACTCCATCGTCGCCGGGAAAGCGTTGCCGTCCTGGTGGCGGGCGTCGAGCTGGTACTGCGGTGGTGGCGCTTCGCCGCGGCTGAGTGACTTCAGCAGCTGCTTGAAATCATCCACGTGCTGGGCGGCGACCATGTCCAGCAGCGAGATGCCTTCGACCTCCTCGAAATCCTCGTAACCGAACATCTCCAGGTAGGCATCGTTGGCGCGGATGTGCATGCCTTCGTGGACATAGGCAATCGGTTCACGCGACGAGGCGATCAGCGCGTCGCAGCGACGCTCGGTCTCGCGCATCTGCGCTTCGATCCGGCGCAGGCCGCGGCGTGCCTGCAGGTCGACCCACTGGTCGCGGACCACCGCCAGCAGGTGTTCGGCGCGCTGGCGCAGGGCGAGGGCGCGAACCCCGTTGCTGCTGGCCTGTACCAGTTCGTCCTCGTCGATGCGCTCGGCCAGCAGCACCAGCGGGATGTCCTTGCCGCTGGCGGCGATGTGCTGGGCCACCAGTGGCAGCGGGATGCTCTGCGAGGGCGCCGCCAGCACCAGGTCGATCGCCTGGCTGGCCAGTACCTGCGACAGCTCGGCCGAGTCCTGCGGGCGCCATGGGCGCACGGCGATGCCGCTGTTGCGCAGGGTGCTGACGATGGCTTCGGCGTTCTCGCCGCTGTCATCGACGATCAGCAGGCGGATGGTGATGTCGTTCGCGTTCTGCATGCACTGCTCCCCAATCTGCAAATCTAGATACACGATGCGTGGCGGCGCGTCCATGCGCGCAACGCTTGCGTGCCCGGAACGGCGATGCGGTTCACACCACGCAGCCGGCTGCGTGCCCGCTGGCCCAGGCCCACTGGAAGTTGTAGCCGCCCAGCCAGCCGGTCACGTCCAGCACCTCGCCGACGAAATGCAGGCCAGGCACGCGCTTGGATTCCAGCGTCGACGAAGAGACTTCGTTGGTATCGACACCGCCCAGGGTGACTTCGGCGGTGCGGTAGCCCTCGGTGCCGCTGGCCACCAGCGGGAATGCTGAAAGCACCTGCGCTGCCTTGCGTAGGTCCGGCTCGTCCAGCTGACGTACCGGGCGGTCAGGCAGCCAGTGCTCGCACAGGCGCTGCGCCAGTCGTTTGGGCAGCACATCGCCCAGCACTGTACGCAGTTCCGCGGCGGGGCGTTCGCGCTTCATCTGGCGCAGCCATCCGGCGGCATCCTGGCCGGGCAGCAGATCCAGCGACAGCGCGTCACCGGGTTGCCAGAACGAGGAAATCTGCAGGATGGCCGGGCCACTGACGCCACGATGGGTCAGCAGCATGAAGTTGCGGAAGCTGGTGCCGTTGCAGCTCGCCTCGACCGGCAGGGCGACGCCGCTGAGCTCGGCCAGGCGCTCCTGGTGGGTGCCGCTGAGTGTCAACGGCACCAGGCCGGCGCGCGTCGGCAGCAGCTGGTGGCCGAACTGGCGCGCGATCTCATAGCCGAACCCGGTTGCACCGAGGCTGGGAATGGACAGGCCGCCGGTGGCGACCACCAGCGAGGCGCAATGGAACAGGCCGTGCGTGGTGTGCACGCGGAAGCCGTCAGTGCCGTGCTCGATGCGCTCCACGCTGCACTGCGTGCGGATCTGCACGCCGGCCTGCTGGCACTCGTCCACCAGCATCTTCACGATCTGCTTGGACGAGACATCGCAGAACAGCTGGCCCAGCTCTTTTTCGTGATAGGCGATGCCGTGGCGCTCGACCATCTCGATGAAGTGGTAGGGCGAGTAACGCGCCAGCGCCGACTTGCAGAAATGCGGATTGGCCGACAGGAAGTTGGCCGGGGTGGTGCCGGTGTTGGTGAAGTTGCAGCGACCACCGCCGGACATCAGGATCTTCTTGCCGATCTTGTTGGCGTGGTCGATCACCTGCACATGCCGGCCGCGCTGGCCCGCCGTGATCGCGGTCATCAGCCCGGCTGCGCCGGCACCGATCACCAGCACGTCGCAGCGGATCGTGCTCATGCCTTGGCGCGCTTGCGCCAGTTGGGGATCACGTCCAGCTGCATCTGATCGTTGAGCAGCTGCACTTCGGCGTCCTGGATCAGCACGCTCCAGCGCATCGCACGCTGGATCTGCTGGCCCCACAGGTCGACGAATCCGCCGTCCAGGTCAACCACCGACAGGTTGTCGAAGCGGGCAAGGCCCTTGCCCTGTTTCTGCCACCAGATGTCCGACGCATTGCCGCCGTAGTTGACCACCTGCACCTGTCGGCTGCGGTTGCTGGCCTTGCGGATGCGCGACTCGTCCGGATGGCCGAGGTCGATCCACTGCAGGATGTCGCCGGTGTAGTCGTGTTCCCACAGGTCCGGCTCATCGTCGGTACTCAGGCCGCGGCCGAACTCCAGGCGGTCGCCAGCGTTCAGCGCGAAGGCGAGCAGGCGCACCATCAGGCGTTCGTCGGTTTCAGACGGATGCTGGGCCAGGGTCAGGTTGTGGGTCGCGTAGTAGCCGCGATCCATGTCGCTGATCTGCAGTTCGGCCTTGCGGATGGTGGCGGTGAGGGCCATGAAGATCCAGAGGGGTAAAGACCGTCAATGATAGAGGTTTGCCCCGGGGGTGTCCGGTATGGGGGTGTCGGCAGGGCGTGATCGGTGGCACGCTGGCCGCCCTGATGCTTCCGGCTTGCCCTGTCGTATGTCCCGTTCACCTCCGCGCCGGCTGCAGATCGACAGCGCCACGACCGCGCCATGACCACGCCCAGCCGACTGCAGCTGCCGCCCGGTAACTGGGTTTCCCTGCTGGAGGGGCTGTGTGCGCGCTTCCCGCGCATCGACCGGTTGCAGTGGGAGAGCCGCTTCGCGCGGGGGCGGGTGCAGGACGCGCAGGGCAGGGCGCTGGCGGCCGACATGCCGTGGCGGGTGGGGCTGGAGATCCGCTACTTCCGTGAAGTGGCTGACGAGCCGGTGATTCCCGTCGTGGAGACCATCCTGCATCACGACGCGCACCTGCTTGTGGCTGACAAACCGCACTTCCTGCCGACCGCGCCTGCCGGTGCCTTCGTGCGCGAAACCCTGTTGGCGCGCCTGATCGAGCGCACCGGCAACACCGAGCTGGTGCCGTTGCATCGGCTGGACCGGCTGACGGCCGGCCTGGTGTTGTTCTCCACCCGGCCGGAGACGCGCGACGCCTACCAGCGCCTGTTCCGTGAGCGCCGCATCGAGAAGACTTACGAGGCGCTGGCACAGGCCTTGCCCGATCTGCGGTTTCCGCTGGAGCGGCACAGCCGGCTGCAGCCAGGGGAGCCGTTCTTCCGTATGGTCGAAGGTCCCGGCGAACCGAATGCGCGGACCCGTATCGAGGTCATCGATGCGCACGGCCCGGTCTGGCGCTACCGGCTTGTGCCGGAATCCGGACGCAAGCATCAGCTGCGCGTCCATATGGCTGCGCTCGGCGCGCCGATCCTGGGCGACGGGTTCTACCCGCAGCTGCAGGACCGGCCGCAGGGTGAGGGCGAGCCGCCGTTGCAGCTGCTGGCGCAGGCACTGGCCTTTGATGATCCGCTGACGGGCCAGCGGCGCAGCTTCCGCAGTGCGCGCACCTTGAGCGTTTCCGGCTGAGGTACAGCTGGACTCACCTGTTCGGGCGGCGCGCCAGCCAGCGGTCCAGCTCGGCAGCGAACAGCTGGCGGTCGCGCGCGCCCAGAGGAGGCGGTCCGCCGGTCTGCACGCCCGAGCCACGCAGCTCTTCCATGAAATTGCGCATCGACAGCCGCTCGGCCATGTTGTTGGGGGTGTACAGCTGGCCGCGTGGGTTCAGGGCCACCCCCTTCTTCTCCAGCACCAGGGCGGCCAGCGGGATGTCCTGGGTGACCACCAGGTCGCCGGCGGCCACCCGCTCGACAATGGCGCTGTCAGCCACATCCAGTCCCTGCGGCACCTGGATCGAACGCAGCCAGCGCGAGGGTGGGGTGCGGATCCACTGGTTGGCGACCAGGGTCAGTTCCACACCGACCCGTTCAGCGGCGCGGAACAGGATGTCGCGAATGACGACGGGGCAGGCGTCTGCGTCCACCCAGATGCGGGGGAGCAGGGGTTCAGCTCGGGTTTCAGCTTCAGTCATTTACCCAGTGTAGGGTAGGAAAAACCTGAATGGGGGCCCGGGTTTAGCCTCGATCTGGTGCAACCCCTTGCCCTGCCTAGGGACCGGCCATTTGTCGCTGAATATCAAGGCTATCGCTTTTTGCTCAAAACACGCGTATCGTCTGGCCCACTGTGTTTGCTAGGGTCACCGTGAATCGTGGCCTGGTGCAGTTGATCTCACGATCCGCTCATCGATCCGCTTTACCAACGCCTGCAACTCAGTCTCGGCCCCGATACCCGGTGGCTGCGATTTTTTTCAACATGTGTTTCAGGAGTTAGTAAATATGTCTGATCGTCAGACCGGCACTGTCAAGTGGTTCAACGACGCCAAGGGCTTCGGCTTCATCACCCCGGAAAGCGGCCCGGACCTGTTCGTGCATTTCCGCGCGATCCAGGGCACCGGCTTCAAGACCCTGCAGGAAGGCCAGAAGGTTACCTTCGTCGCCGTCCAGGGTCAGAAGGGTATGCAGGCTGACCAGGTGCAGGCGGTCTAATCCGTCTGCTACCGTTTGGTAGCCAGAACGCCGGGAGCGAAAGCTCCCGGCGTTTTTCGTTATGGGCTTCCTGTAGCGTCGAGCCAGGCCCGGCTCTACAAAGGGCATGCACCCGGCACGGTACGATGCAGGCCTCCCCAAGGATCGTCCCCATGCGCATCGTCCATCATCTGGAAAACTCCCGTTCGCTGCGCGTGCTGTGGATGCTGGAGGAGCTGGGGCTGGACTACGAGCTGCGCCGCTACCCGCGCGACCCGAAGACGATGCTGGCGCCGCCGGAACTGCGCCAGGTGCATCCGCTGGGCAAGGCGCCGGTGCTGCAGGATGGCGATCTCATCCTCGCCGAATCCGGCGCCATCCTCGACTACCTGGTTGACCGCTACGACGTGCAGCGGCAGCTGTCGCCGTCGCCGGTGCCGGCCGACGGCAAAGAGCGCATCGACTACCGCTACTGGCTGCACTATGCCGAAGGCTCGGCGATGCCGCCGATGCTGCTGACGCTGGTGATCAGCCGCATCCGCAGCGCGCCGATGCCGTTCTTCGCGCGGCCGATTGCCCGCAGCATCGCCGACAAGGCCGAGCGCGGTTTCGTCGGCCCGCAACGACGCCTGCATCTGGACTGGATGGAACGGCGCCTGGCCGAAAGCCCGTGGTTTGCCGGGGAGCGCTTCACCGCCGCGGACATCCAGATGAGCTTCCCGATCCAGGCAGCGGCCGCACGCGGCGGCGGGCTGGACGACAAGCCGGCATTGCGTGGCTTCCTCAAGCGCATCGGTGAGCGTCCGGCCTACCAGCGTGCCGAGGCGCACGGTGGGGCATTGCAGGCCCTGCGCGGCGATTGAGGACGGCCATCCTCGCCCCCATGCTGTGCTCATGGATACCACAGCTCCCCAGTTCGACAACCGCCTGCTGAATCTGTTGCCGGGCGATCCCGAGTCCGGCCCGCGCCGGCGCGAAGTGCTGGGTGCGGCGTGGTCGCCGGTGATGCCGACGCCTGTTGCAGCGCCGGTGCTGCTGGCGTGGTCGCCGGAGGTTGCCGCGCTGCTCGGGTTCGATCCTGCGCAGGTCGATGATGAAGGCTTCGCCCAGGTGTTCGCTGGCAACGCGCTGTATGCGGGCATGCAGCCGTGGGCGGCCAACTATGGAGGCCATCAGTTCGGGCATTGGGCCGGGCAGTTGGGTGATGGTCGCGCCATCTCGCTGGGCGAGTTGATCGGCGCCGATGGCAGGCACTGGGAACTGCAGTTGAAGGGCGCCGGGCCCACGCCGTACTCGCGCGGCGCCGACGGCCGTGCGGTGCTGCGCTCGTCGATCCGCGAGTTCCTGTGCAGCGAGGCGATGCATCATCTCGGCGTGCCGACTACCCGCGCCCTGTCGCTGGTGGGAACCGGCGAGGACGTAGTGCGCGACATGTTCTATGACGGTCATCCGCGCGCGGAGCCTGGCGCGATCGTCTGCCGGGTATCGCCCTCGTTCCTGCGTTTTGGCTCATTTGAACTGCCCGCTTCACGTGGCGAGACCGCACTGCTGAAGCAGATGGTCGACGCCTGCATCGCCCGCGATTTCCCGGAACTGAAGGGGCAGGGCGAAGCGCTTTATGGCGACTGGTTCGCACAGATCGCCGTGCGTACCGCAGAGATGATCGCGCACTGGATGCGCGTCGGTTTCGTGCATGGGGTGATGAACACCGACAACCTCTCGGTGCTCGGCGTGACCCTGGACTATGGCCCGTATGGCTGGGTCGAGGACTTCGATCCGGACTGGACGCCGAACACCACCGATGCGCAGGGGCGTCGCTATCGTTTCGGCACCCAGCCGCAGGTGGCGTACTGGAACCTCAGCCGTCTGGCACAGGCGCTGTCGCCGTTGTTCGCCGATGTGCAGCCGCTGCAGGCAGGGCTGGCCGCCTACCAGGCGACCTTTGTCGCCTGCACCCGTCGCGATGTGGCGGCCAAGCTGGGTCTGGCAGCGGCCGACGATGCCGATCTGCAGCTCTACCAGCGCTGGCAGCAGCTGATGCAGGACGGTGGCATGGACATGACCCTGGCATGGCGTGCGCTGCTGCGCATCGATGCCAATGCACCCGATGCGGGGGTACTGGCCGAAGTCTTCTACGACCCCGAGCGGCAGCACGCGGTGCAGGAACCTCTGCAGCAGTGGCTGCAGGATTACGCGGCCCGACTGCGTGCCGATCCACTGTCGGCACCAGAGCGGTTCGCGAAGATGGGCGCAGCCAATCCGCTGTATGTGCTGCGCAACTGGTTGGCACAGGAAGCAATCGACCGCGCCGAGCAGGGCGACCTGGGCGGTGTGCACGCCCTGCAGGACGTACTGCGTGATCCGTACACCGAACGCCCGCGGCTGGAGCATTACGCCGGCAAGCGCCCAGCGTGGGCAGACAATCGCGCAGGCTGTTCGATGCTGTCCTGCAGTTCCTGAGGGTGGGTTTTGGCAGGGCTGCGCCCTGCACCTGCAGAGGCCAGGTCAACAGCCAGAGCAAAAGCTGGATTCCGTGGTTTGGCGGGGCGGTGTCGGAGTGCGGGGGCGCCGCAAGTACGTCCTTGTAGGCTTGGCAGCCGCTTGCTCGTGTGCGCGCTCCTGCGCACACGGCAAGACCGGGGTTGGGCAGGACGCCCCGCACTCCGACACCGCCCCACCTCCGACAGATTCCCGCTGCTGTGGGTAGGTGTCGACCTTGGTCGACACGGTAGATCCACGCCATGCGTGGATGCTCTTCGTTCAATTCTCGAAATATTCGATTTCGATAGAGATTCATCCACGCATGGCGTGGATCTACTGGCTACCGGCAAACTGTCGAAGGCGGGGCACTGTGGGTTTGCGGGGTGTGAGCCGCATGGATGCGGCGACCAAGCCTCCATGGACGGATTCACGGCGCCCCCGCAGACCCACAGTGCCCCGCCATCCCACGGAATGCACGCCGTTGCTGTTGCTTCGGCTGTTGCTGCTGCCTCTGCAGGTGCCGGGTGCAGCCCGGCCGAACCGCTCAACAGGCAGCCGGCGCCCGGAACAGGTACCCTATGCCGCCATCAGACAACCGAATCGCCATGACCGACGCCATCGTCGCTCCGCAGTGGGCCTCGCGCCTGCGCGACATCGCCGACTTCCCCAAGCCGGGCATCCTGTTCAAGGACATCATGCCGCTGCTCGCCCACAGCGAGGACTTCCGTGGCGCGATCGCAGCGATGGCCGATCGCTGGCGCGGGCAGAAGCTGGACGCGGTGGTCGGCATCGAATCGCGTGGCTTCATTCTGGGCGCGGCCATGTCGCTGGAACTGGGCGTCGGCTTCGTGCCGGTGCGCAAGCCGGGCAAGCTGCCGGGCAAGGTGCTGCGCGAGGAATACACCCTGGAATACCGCAGCGACTGCATCGAAGTGCATGCCGACGCGCTGCCCGCAGGTGCGCGCGTAGCGATCATCGATGACGTGCTGGCAACCGGCGGCACGCTGGTTGCTGCGTTGTCGCTGGTGCGCCGCCTGGGCGTGGAAGTAGTCGGCGCCGGCGTGCTGGTCGAGCTGGACGGCCTGGGTGGCCGTGGCCGCTGGGAAGCGGATCTGCCGCTGCACACCGAACTGGTGTTCTGATTCCGGTAGCTGCCAACCTTGGTTGGCACCGCGTGGATGGGCGAACCAAGGTTGGCCACTACCAGGTCAAGTCGCTGCCAACCGTGATTGGCAGCGCTCCTTCAATCACATCATCCGCACGCGGAACCGTCGGCCCTTGATCTTGCCGGCTTCCAGCTTCGCCACCGCCTTGTTGACCTGCTCGCGGGCGATAGCCACATAGGAGCGGGTCGGGAAGATCGCGATCTTGCCGATGAACTTGGCCGACAGGCCGGCGTCGCCGGTGAGTGCGCCGAGGATGTCGCCCGCGCGCAGCTTGTCGGTCTTGCCGCCATCGATACGCAGGGTGCGCATCGCCGCCTGCGGCAGCTCGGCCGGGCGCGACGTCGCCAGCGGCGTTTTCTGCCAATCCAGCGGCTCGCCGCGCTGCGCTTCGATGGCGTCGGCGCGGTTCTTTTCGCGGCCTGCCACAAGGCTGATCGCCAGGCCACTGGCGCCGGCACGACCAGTACGGCCGACACGGTGCTGGTAACTCTCGACGTCGGTCGGCAGCTCGTAGTTGATCACTGCTGCCAGCTCTTCCACATCCAGCCCGCGTGCGGCGACGTCGCTGGCAACCAGCACGTTGCAGCTGCGGTTGGCCAGGCGCAGCAGCACTTCCTCACGGTCGCGCTGCTCCATGTCGCCATGCAGGGCGAGCGCGGAGAAGCCGAACTGCTGCAGCGAGTTGGCCACTTCGTCCACGTCCTTGCGGGTGTTGCAGAACACCACGGCCGATTCAGGCGTGTACTTCAGCAGCAGGCCGGCCAGTGCCTTCTGCCGGTGCGCCGGTTCGACCTCGCAGAACAGATGACGGATGGCCGGCGCCTGATCGGCGCCTTCCACGGTCACTTCCACCGCATCGCGCAGCAGGTCGCGGGCCATGGCGCGAATGGTGTCGGGGAAAGTGGCCGAGAACAGCAGGCTCTGGCGATCGCGGTGGGTACGGCCGGCGATCTCACGGATCGGCTCTTCGAAACCCATGTCGAGCATGCGGTCGGCTTCATCCAGCACCAGCGTACGCACGGCGCCCAGATTCAGTGCGCGCTTGCGCGCCAGTTCCTGCACGCGGCCGGGCGTGCCGACCACCACGTGCGGATCGTGGCTTTCAAGCGACGCCAGCTGCGGGCCCAGCGGCGTGCCGCCGGTCAGCAGCAGCAGCTTCAGGTTGGGGATGCCGGTGGCCAGCTTGCGGATCTGCTTTGCCACCTGGTCCGCCAGCTCGCGGGTGGGGCACAGCACCAGCCCCTGCACGCGGATCAGGCTGGGGTCGATGGACTGCAGCAGGCCCAGGCCGAAGGCAGCGGTCTTGCCGCTGCCGGTAGGGGCTTGGGCAATGACATCGCGGCCATCAAGAATGGCGGGCAGGCTCTGCGCCTGGATCGGCGTGAGGGTGGTGTAGCCGAGGGCATCCAGGCCGGGCTGCAGGGCCGGGCTCAGCGGCAGGGTCGAGAAATCAGTCATGGCGCATTGTACCTGTGCGCGCGGCCGGTCCCGCCGTCGTTCACGATTGAGGGGGCGCCCGGTAGCGGCCGACCTTGGTCGGCACCTCGGCCGAACGTCCCCTCAACCCAGCCCCAGGGCCACCAGCCGATCAGCCATCGCCTGCAACTGCTCCGGGGTGGCTGGCTTTCCAGCGGCCCTGGGTTCCAGCAGCAGCTGGTGGAACCACGGGTTGGCGTGCTGCGTGTCGAAATTGAACGCACAGCTTGCCTGCTCGCCCATCACCGCCTGCACGATCCCGATCAGCGTGTCTTCGGCTTCATCGACATTGCCCGGCCCATAGCGATCATCCAGCAGGCGCAACGGGATCGGCAGCAGGGTGGGAGATGCGGGCATGCCTCAAGTCTAACGATCCACGTTGGACAGGAGCAGGAGGAGACTCAGGCCGCGTCAACATGGAACTGGATCAGGCCGCAGTGCAGGCACTCGAACGTGTAGAAACCGATATCTCCACCGGGCGCGTAGTCGCTGACCAGCTCCGACCAGAGTATTTCGTCGGCGCTATTGGCCGCGCACCATGCCGCGATGGTCGTTGCCGAGGCCTGACTCACCTGTTCCATGGTGGCGTCGCCCAGGAAGCGGCAGACATCGCTGCAATGTGCCAGCCATTTTTCGCCTTGAAAACTGACATAGCCTGGCGTGCGCAGGGACAGCTCTTCCAAGGCGGTTTCGGGCACTTCTTGGTCGACATCCAGACTGCAGGCAAATGCCACATCCAGTGCCGACGCTGCACGGCCATCGGCAATGCACCAAGGGCAGATCTGCTCTGAATAATCTTCGCGCCCTGCGTGGATGGCATCGCGCAGGTACACGTATCCACGCGCTTGCTGGCAGACCCTGCAGGCAGCCGAGGACGGCCCCACGTTGCCCGTCGCAACCGGGTCCGGGTGGTAGTGGAAGTTTGGAAAGTCATTGATGCTCATGGCGTCCATCCAGTGCAGCGCAGGGGACGTTCTTGTACGACCTGCGGATGGTCCAGGCAAGCTGGGAGGGTCGCTCAGCCCAGCACCGCCAGCACACCCTGATGGATCGCCAGGCCGCCGAACAGCAGCCAGCCGAACAGGATCAGCGCCAGCAGCAGCGGCTTCAGACCGGCCTGACGCAGGGCCGAGACGTGGGTGGTCAGGCCCAGTGCGGCCATCGCCATCGCCAGCAGCACCGTATCCAGCTGCACCAGCGCTGCCTGCAGCCCGGCCGGCAGCAGGTGCAGCGAATTGAGGCCGGCAACCGCCACGAAACCGAACGCGAACCACGGCACCACGATCCGGGCCTTGCCGCCGTCCGCCGCCGCCTTGCCGCCGCGCGCCAGCCACAGCGACAGCGCGATGAGGAACGGTGCCAGCAGCATCACCCGCACCATCTTGGTGATGACAGCGGTATCGGCGGCCGGCTCGCTTACCGCGCGTCCGGCGGCGACCACCTGCGCGACCTCGTGCACCGTCGCGCCGGTGAACAGGCCGTACTGCTGTGCGTCCATCGCCAGCCAGCCATGTGACTGCACCAGCGCGTACAGCGCGGGATACAGGAACATCGCCAACGTGCCGAACACCACCACCGTCGACACCGCCACCGTCACCTGCGCAGCACGGCCGCGCACCACCGGTTCGGCGGCCATGACGGCGGCCGCACCGCAGATCGCGCTGCCGGCACCGATCAGCATGGCGGCCTCGCGCTCCATCTTGAACACCCGCACGCCCAGCCAGCAGGCCAGGCCGAAGGTGCTCGCCACCACCAGTACGTCCATCAGCACGCCGGCGATGCCGACGTGGCCGATGTCCTGGAAGGTCAGCCGCAGGCCGTACAGCACGATGCCCGCGCGCAGCAGCCAATGCTTGGAGAAGCCGACGCCCGCCGCGCTGGCAGGGGCCAGCCGTGGATAGAACGTGTTGCCGACCACGATGCCAGCGACGATCGCCACGGTCAGCGCGCTCAGGCCGTGCGCCTGCAGCCAAGGCAGCTCGGCCAGATACAGCGAAGCGGCCGCGACCAGGCCGACCAGCAGCAGGCCGGGCAGCCGCGGCTGCCAGCGCTGGCGCAGGGCGGGCAGGGACCAGGAGGAGAGAGCAGGGGCGTTCATGGCAGTGGAAGGGTCTGGAGAGGCCATGCCAGCGTGCGCTCGCCACATTGACCTGTAAAACGAATAATATTGGTGAAAATTACCTATGTGGCAGGTTGAATGTGCGCCTGACCCTTCGCCAGCTGCAGGTCTTCGTCGCCATCGCCGATCACGGCAGCACCACGGCCGCCGGCCAGGCCATCGCCCTCTCGCAATCGGCCAGCAGCGCCGCGCTGCAGGAACTGGAGGCGCATTTCGGCACGCCGCTGTTCGACCGCATCGGCCGTCGTCTGGCGTTGAACGGCCACGGCCGGGCGTTGCTGGAACCGGCGCGCGCGCTGCTGGTCAATGCCGCCGATCTGGAGCGGCAGTTGGCGGCGGGCGGTGACCCGGCCCAAGGCGCACCACTGCGGCTGGTACTGGCGGCCAGCACCACCATCGGCAACTACCTGCTGCCGCCGCGTATCGCCGAACTGCTGCGGCAGGCGCCGCAGGCCGAGGTCGATCTGCGCATCGACAACAGTGCAGGCGTGGTGGCGGCCGTTCAACGGTTGGACGTGGATGCAGGATTGATTGAAGGCCCATGCCACGAACGCGGACTGCAGGTGACCGCCTGGCAGCAGGATCCGCTGGTGATCGTGGCAGCGGCGGATGCGCCTCCGCGCTGGTCGCTGGATGAACTGCGCGCAGCGCGTTGGCTGCTGCGCGAACCCGGTTCAGGCACCCGCGAGGCCGTAGAACAGGCATTGCTGCCGTACCTGCACGGCTTCGCACAGACCCTGCAGCTGGGCAATACCGAAGCCATCAAGCAAGCCGCCATCGCCGGTCTCGGCCTGGCCTGCCTGTCCCGCCACGCGCTGGAAGAACCGCTGGCCCTGGGCCGCCTGCGCATTCTGGAAACCCCGCTACCCGCCCTGCAGCGCACGCTGTGGCTGGTACGCCACCCCGGCAAGCGATGGTTGCCGGGCCTGCAGGCGTTGTTGGGGGAAGTGGAGTAGTCCGCCGCAATCCAGTCGATTGCATCCATTGATGGATCCTGCAGCGATCATCCACGCATGGCGTGGATCTACGTGTCGACCAAGGTCGACACCCACCAAGAGCAGGCCATGCCATTCCGACAGATCGCGGGAAACTGTCTGAGGCGGGGTGATGTGGGGCTGCAGGACCGTTGGCGCCATGGATGGCGCCATCGAGCCCCCATGGAGGGGTTTACGGCGTGTCCTGCAGCCCCGCCATCCCACTGCAAGCCCGCTTCAGGCTGTTGCTGTTGCTGCGGCCGTTGCCCCGCGGGTGCCGGGCGCCGCCCGGCCAAGCCCCGCAACCCGCTACAATGGTCGGATGCCTCTGATTACTCTGCAAAACGTCGACTTCAGCGTCGGCGGCCCCCTGTTGCTGGAAAAAGCCGAACTGTCGATCGAACCGGGCGAGCGTATTGCCCTGATCGGCCGCAACGGCGCCGGCAAATCGACCCTGCTCAAGTTGCTGTCTGGCGACCACAAGCCCGATGACGGCGAAGTGCGCGTGCAGCAGGGCGTGCGCGTAACCCGCCTGGAGCAGGAAGTGCCGCATGGCGCCGCCGGCAGCGTGTTCGACGTCGTCGCCGACGGCCTGGGCGAACTGGGCCAATGGCTCGCCGAATTCCACCACCTCAGCCACGCCGACGTGTTCGATGGCGAAGCGCTGGGCAACGTGCAGGCGAAGATCGATGCCGCCAACGGCTGGGGCCTGGATCAGCGCGTCAGCGAGACCCTGACCAAGCTCGACCTCGATGGCGAAGCGGAGTTCGCGCGCCTGTCCGGCGGCATGAAGCGCCGCGTGCTGCTCGGCCGTGCGCTGGTCTCCAGCCCCGACCTGCTGCTGCTGGACGAACCGACCAACCACCTGGACATCGAAGCCATCGACTGGCTCGAAATGTTCCTCAAGAACTGGAACGGCAGCGTGGTCTTCGTCACCCATGACCGCCGCTTCCTGCGCGCGCTGGCCACCCGCATCGTCGAGATCGATCGCGGCCAGGTCACCAGCTGGCCGGGCGACTGGGCCAACTACGAGCGCCGTCGCGAAGAACGCCTCAACGCACAGGCGCAGGAAAACGCGCGATTCGACAAGCTGCTGGCGCAGGAAGAAGTGTGGATCCGCCAGGGCATCAAGGCACGCCGCACCCGTGACGAAGGCCGCGTGCGCCGCCTGAAGGCGATGCGCAACGAGCGTTCGGAGCGCCGCGACCTCAGTGGCAACGTCAAGATGGAAGCGGCCCAGGGCGTGAGCTCGGGCAAGAAGGTCATCGACATCAAGGACATCTCGTTCGCCTTCGGCGATCGCACGATGGTCCGTGATTTCTCCACCACCATCCTGCGTGGTGACCGCATCGGCCTGATCGGCCCCAACGGCAGTGGCAAGACCACGCTGCTGAAGCTGCTGTTGGGCGAGCTGCAGCCGCAGAAGGGTGAAGTCAACGCCGGTACCAACCTGCAGGTTGCGTACTTCGACCAGTACCGTGCAGTGCTGCGCGAAGACTGGAGCGCGATCGAGAACGTGGCCGAAGGCCGCGATTTCCTCGAGTTCAACGGCAAGCGCAAGCATGTGCACGCCTACCTGCAGGACTTCATGTTCACCCCCGAGCGCGCGCGCGCGCCGATCACCCGCCTGTCCGGTGGCGAGCGCAACCGCTTGCTGCTGGCCAAACTGTTCGCGCAGCCGTCCAACCTGCTGGTGATGGACGAACCGACCAACGACCTGGACGTGGAAACCCTGGAGCTGCTGGAAGAGCTGCTGGGCGAATACAACGGCACGTTGCTGCTGGTCAGCCATGATCGTGACTTCATCGACAACGTGGTGACATCCACCCTGGTGATGGAAGGCGATGGCGTGATCGGTGAGTACGTGGGCGGCTACAGCGACTGGCAGCGTTACGCGGCCAGCGTCGCTGCCGCGCCTGCGGTGGTGTCCGCGGCCAAGTCCGCTACCGCTGCGCCGGTGGCGGCTGCGGAACCGGCTGCGCCCAAGCGCAAGCTTGCCTACAAGGAAGCGCGCGAGCTGGAGCAGTTGCCCAAGACGATCGAAAAGCTCGAAGGCGATGTCGAAGGCCTTACTGCAGCGATGAACGATCCGTCGTTCTACACGCGCAGCAGCGCCGAAGTGACCGCGCACACCCAGCAGCTGGCCAAGGTGCAGGCCGAACTGGATGCCGCGTACGCGCGCTGGGAAGAGCTGGAAGGCTGAGGGCTGATCGGCGCCCGGGTGCGCCGATTGCTGTAGAGCCGAGCCCATGCTCGGCTCCTGGAAGCCAAAGCAGCCGAGCGCAGGCTCGGCTCTACAGAAGAACAGCGGAGCAGGGCGCGGCTACGGATGCGAGGGCGCCGTGGCGCCCATCAATCATTTAACCCCGTGCAGATCCCGCAGCTGGCTCGTGCGGCTGCCAAAGTACGCCGCCAGATCGGCGATGTCCTGATCGCTCAGGTCCTTCGCCTGCGGTGTCATCAGCGCATGCTGGCGGTCACCGGCACGGTAGGCCTGCAGCGCGTGCGCCAGGTAATCGCCATATTGCCCACCCAGCTTCGGGTAGGTCGGATCGATCGGCGCATTGCCGTCGGCACCGTGGCAATCGATGCAGCTCTGGCTGGTGGCCTTGCTCTTGACCTTGGCGCGGGCCTCACCGGCGGCTTCACGCCCGGCAGGCAGGCCAGCGGATGAAGACGATCCGTGCTCGCCGCTGGCATGGCCGGGATCGCCGGCGGATTTCTCGCTGTTCTCCACCTGTGACTGCGAGCAGGCCGCCAGCAGCAGGGCGACGGACAGGGCGATGGCGTGACGCAGTGGATGCGCGGCTTTCGACATGGGCGGGCCTTACTTGACGGTGGACAGGTAAACAGCGAGATCGGCGATCTCCTGTTCGCTGAAACTCATCGACTGTGCCTGCATCGTGGGATGCCGGCGCTTGCCCTGGCGGTACTCGGTCAGGGCCTGGGTCAGGTACTGCTGGGTCTGGCCACCGATCTTCGGTACCCGGTAACTGGGGTAGGCGTTCTTGTAACCGGTGATACCGTGGCAACCCTGGCAGGTATAGGCCAGCACACGGCCATTGTCGAAACTGCCGGTGGGCGTGGCGGCCGCCGGCACAGGGGCCGTAGCCGGTGCCGGGGTGGGTGCTGCAGGAGCAGAAGCAGGAGCGGGCTGTGCGGCGGCCCCGAGGGGCAGGAGGACGGCCAGAGCGAGACAAGCGGCGAGCGGCTGCGGGCGCATGGTGTCTTTTCCGGGGATTCGGGTCTGGTCGTTCCGGCGTGGGGTACGGAACGACCCGAGTATAGCCTCAGGTTTCATCTAGCTGAAATGGGGTTGGCCCGACCGGCGGCGTGAATGCACCATGACCTTTGGGATATGGTGTTGCCGTGAAGTGGTGCATTACTTTGCTACCACACCTGCCCACGCATCCTCCAGGGATCTGACGATGTCGCACCAAACCTTCCTGCCCGGCCCCCGCAGCGGACTCTGCGCTGCCGCGCTGCTGCTCTCCACCTCCCTGCTGCTGAGCGGTTGCGCCGCTGGGCCCAACAACGAGGCCAAGGCGGCCGAGACCAAGGACGAGAAGAAGGTCGACGCGGTGCCGGTGGAAGTGGCCGTGGCCAGCCATCGCGCAGTGGCCGCCAGCTACACCGGAACCGCGGCACTGGAGCCGCGCGCCGAATCGCAGGTGGTGGCCAAGACCTCTGGCGTCGCGTTGGCGGTGCTGGTCGAGGAAGGGCAGCGGGTCAGCGCCGGGCAGCCTCTGGTGCGGCTGGATCCGGACCGCGCGCGCTTGTCCGTAGCGCAGAGCGAAGCGCAGATGCGCAAGCTGGAAAACGACTATCAGCGTGCACAGAAGCTGGTCAGCCAGCAGCTGGTCAGTGCGGCCAGCGTCGACCAGCTGCGCTACGACCTGGAAAACATCCGCGCCCAGTACCGCCTGGCCACGCTGGAACTGTCGTACACCACCGTGGTCGCACCGATTTCCGGCGTGATCGCCTCGCGGTCGATCAAGACCGGCAACTTCGTGCAGATCAACACGCCGATCTTCCGCATCGTCGACAACTCGCGGCTGGAAGCCACCCTCAACGTGCCCGAGCGTGAGCTGGCGACGTTGCGCGCAGGCCAGCCGGTCACGTTGTCGGCCGATGCGCTGCCGGGCCAGACCTTCACCGGTGTCGTCGACCGCATCGCGCCAGTGGTCGATTCGGGCAGTGGCACCTTCCGTGTGGTCAGCGCCTTCGATGGCGCCGCGCAGTCGCTGCAGCCGGGCATGTTCGGCCGCATCCGCATCGACTACGACCAGCGTGCCGATGCGCTGGTGGTGCCGCGCCTGGCACTGCTGGACGATGGCGAGCCGGCGGTGTTCCGGGTGCGCGAGGGCAAGGTCGCGCGGGTGCCGGTCAAGCTTGGCTACGCCGAAGGGCCCTGGGTGGAGATCCGTGAGGGCCTGGCCGCTGGCGACCAGATCGTCACCGCCGGCAAGGTCGCCCTGCGCGATGGCACGGCAGTGCAGGTGATCGCCGATCCGAAGGCCAAGGCGAAGACGGTAGCCACCTCGGCCAAGCCGGCAGAGAAGGCCGGGAGCACGCAATGACCGCGCCCGGCCACGACCACGGTGCCTCGCCAGGGAGCGACGGCGCCGCCGCAGGCATGCGTGGCGGCCTGGTGGAGTTCGCCACCCGCCGTCGCGTCACCATCGCCATGTGCACGGTCACCCTGCTGCTGTTCGGCCTGATTGCGCTGGGCAACCTCAAGGTCAACCTGCTGCCGGACCTGAGCTATCCGACGCTGACCGTGCGCACCGAGTACACCGGTGCGGCGCCGACTGAAATGGAAACCCTGATCACTCAGCCGGTCGAAGAGGCCGTGGGCGTGGTCAAGAACCTGCGCAAGCTGAAGTCGGTGTCGCGCACCGGCCAGAGTGATGTGGTGCTCGAGTTCGCCTGGGGCACCAACATGGACCAGGCCAGTCTGGAAGTACGCGACAAGATGGAAGCGCTGAACCTGCCACTGGAAGCCAAGGCTCCGGTGCTGCTGCGCTTCAATCCCTCCACCGAGCCGATCATGCGCCTGGTGCTGTCGACCAAGGCCGCGCCTGCGACCGACGAAGAAGCGATCCGTGAACTGACCGGTCTGCGTCGCTATGCCGATGAAGACCTGAAAAAAAAGCTGGAGCCGGTCACCGGCGTGGCGGCGGTCAAGGTCGGCGGTGGCCTGGAAGACGAGATCCAGGTCGACATCGACCAGCAGAAACTGGCCCAGCTCAACCTGCCGATCGACACCGTCATCAAGCGGTTGAAGGAAGAGAACATCAATATTTCCGGCGGCCGTCTGGAGGAGGGCTCGCAGCGCTTCCTGGTGCGTACCGTCAACCAGTTCGCCGACCTGGAAGAGATCCGCAACCTGCTGGTCACCACCCAGGCATCCAATGGCAGCGCGGCCGACTCGGCGCTGCAGCAGATGTTCAACATCGCGGCCTCGACCGGCTCGGCTGCGGCGGTTGCTGCTGCGTCGGCTGCGCAGAGCGCTTCGTCCGGCGGCGCCTCCAGCGTGGTCGCCAACGGTGTGCCGGTGCGCCTGAAGGACGTGGCCACCGTGCGCCAGGGCTACAAGGAACGCGAAGCGGTCATCCGCCTCGGCGGCAAGGAATCGGTCGAACTGGCGATCTACAAGGAAGGCGACGCCAATACCGTTGCCACTGCCGAGGCGCTGCGCAAGCGCCTTGAGCAGATCAAGGCAACGTTCCCGGCCGATGCCGAACTGACCACCATCGAAGACCAGTCGCGCTTCATCGAGCACGCCATCGCCGACGTCAAGAAGGACGCGGTGATCGGTGGCCTGCTGGCGATCCTGATCATCTTCCTGTTCCTGCGCGATGGCTGGAGCACGTTCGTGATCAGCCTGTCGTTGCCGGTCTCGATCATCGCCACGTTCTTCTTCATGGGCCAGCTCGGGCTGAGCTTGAACGTGATGTCGCTGGGCGGTCTGGCACTGGCCACGGGCCTGGTGGTGGATGATTCCATCGTGGTGCTGGAGAGCATCGCCAAGGCGCGCGAACGCGGTCTGGGCATCCTGCAGGCTGCGATCGCTGGCACCCGCGAAGTGAGCATGGCGGTGGTTGCTTCCACCCTGACCACCATCGCGGTGTTCCTGCCGTTGGTGTTCGTCGACGGCATCGCCGGCCAGCTGTTCCGCGACCAGGCGCTGACCGTGGCGATCGCCATCGCGATCTCGCTGCTGGTGTCGATGACCCTGATTCCAATGCTGAGCTCGCTGAAGGGCCGGCCGCCGCTGGCGTTCCCGGAGGAAGCCGCGGCCGAGCCGTGGCAGCCGCAGAGCCGCTGGCAGAAGCCGGTCGCGCTCGGCCGTCGTGGTGTGATGGCAACGATGCGCTGGAGTTTCTATGCGCTGGCATGGTTGGTGGTGCGCCTCTGCCGCGGCGTGGCTGCAGTGGTCGGCCCGGTGATGCGCAAGGCCAGCGACATCGCCATGAAGCCGTACGCCGGTGCTGAGCGTGGCTACCTGCGGCTGCTGCCAGGTGCGTTGGCCCACCCCGGCAAGGTGCTGGGCCTGGCTGCACTGGCGTTCGTCGGCACGATGGCATTGGTGCCGATGCTCGGTGCCGACCTGATCCCGCAGTTGGCGCAGGACCGTTTCGAAATGACGGTCAAGCTGCCGGCCGGCACGCCGCTGAAGCAGACCGATGCGCTGGTGCGTGAACTGCAGTTGGCACACGGCAAGGGTGAAGGCGTGGCATCGCTGTATGGCGTCAGCGGCAGCGGTACCCGCCTGGATGCCAGCCCGACCGAGAGCGGCGAGAACATCGGCAAGCTGACCATCGTGATGGAAGGCGGCGGCAACCCGCAGACCGAAGCGGAGATCACCGAGCGCCTGCGCGACACCATGGGCCAACACCCGGGTGCGCAGGTGGACTTCGCGCGGCCGGCATTGTTCAGCTTCTCCACGCCGCTGGAGATCGAACTGCGCGGACAGGACATGGCCACACTGGAAGTGGCGGGCCAGCGCCTGGCGGCGCTGCTGCGTGGCAACGCGCACTACGCCGACGTCAAGTCGACCGTGGAAGAGGGTTTCCCGGAAATCCAGATCCGCTTCGACCAGGAGCGTGCCGGTGCACTGGGCCTGACCACGCGGCAGATCGCCGACGTGGTGGTGAAGAAGGTGCGCGGCGATGTGGCCACCCGCTACAGCTTCCGTGACCGCAAGATCGACGTGCTGGTGCGCGCACAGGAAACCGACCGTGCCAGCGTGGAGAGCATCCGCCGCTTGATCGTCAATCCGGGCAGCACCCGTCCGGTCACCCTGGACGCAGTGGCTGATGTGGTCGCCACCACCGGCCCGAGCGAGATCCATCGCGCCGACCAGACCCGGGTTGCCGTGGTCTCGGCCAACCTGCGCGACATCGACCTTGGCGCGGCCATGCGCGAAGTGCAGCAGATGGTGTCCGAACAGCCGCTGGGCGCCGGCGTGGGCCTGCACATCGGTGGCCAGGGTGAGGAACTGGCACAGGCAGCGAAGTCGCTGATCTTCGCCTTTGGCCTGGCGATCTTCCTGGTCTACCTGGTGATGGCCTCGCAGTTCGAGTCGCTGCTGCACCCGTTCGTGATCCTGTTCACCATCCCGCTGGCGCTGGTGGGCGCGATCCTTGCACTGATGCTGACCGGCAAGCCGATCTCGGTGGTGGTGTTCATCGGCCTGATCCTGCTGGTCGGCCTGGTCACCAAGAACGCGATCATCCTGATCGACAAGGTCAACCAGTTGCGCGAGGCCGGCGTGGCCAAGCAGGAGGCGCTGGTGGAGGGTGCGCGCTCGCGCCTGCGGCCGATCATCATGACCACGCTGTGCACGCTGTTCGGCTTCCTGCCGCTGGCGGTGGCGATGGGCGAGGGCGCCGAGGTGCGCGCACCGATGGCGATCACCGTGATCGGTGGCCTGCTGGTGTCGACGCTGTTGACCCTGCTGGTGATCCCGGTGGTGTACGACCTGATGGATCGCCGCGGTGATGCCTACTACCGCGAACGTGGCCGCAAGCATGCCGGTGAGGGTCTGCATGCCGCGCAGGGCAGCAGCGCGGGTGGGGAGGAACCGGCATGAGCATTGCCGAGTTCTCCATCCGTCGGCCGGTCACCACCATCATGTGTTTCGTGTCGCTGGTGGTGGTCGGACTGATTGCCTCGTTCCGGCTGCCACTGGAAGCGCTGCCGGACATCTCCGCACCGTTCCTGTTCGTGCAGATTCCGTATACCGGCTCCACCCCGGAAGAAGTCGAGCGGACCATCATCCGCCCGGTGGAGGAGTCGCTGGCGACGATGACCGGGATCAAGCGCATGCGTTCATCGGCAACTTCAGAAGCGGCGTCGATCTTCATCGAGTTCAGCGACTGGGACCGTGACATCGCCATCGCCGCATCCGACGCGCGTGAGCGCATCGATGCAATCCGCAGCGATCTTCCCGACGACGTGCAGCGCTACAACGTGTTCAAGTGGTCCAGCAGCGACCAACCGGTGCTGAAGGTGCGCCTGGCCAGTACCACCGACCTGACCACCGCCTACGACATGCTCGACCGCGAGTTCAAACGGCGTATCGAACGGATTCCGGGCGTGGCCCGGGTCGAGATCACCGGTGCGCCGCCGAACGAGGTGGAGATCGCGATTGATCCGAACCGCCTGAACGCCCACGGCCTGAGCATCAACGAGCTGAGTGATCGCCTGCGCACGCTGAATTTCTCGATCTCGGCCGGGCAGATCGATGACAACGGCCAGCGCGTGCGCGTGCAGCCGGTGGGTGAGATCACCGACCTGCAGGAAATGCGTGATCTGGTCATCAATGCCAAGGGCCTGCGCCTGGGTGACATTGCCGACGTGCGGCTGAAGCCGGCGCGCATGAGCTACGGCCGCCGCCTGGATGGCAATCCTGCCGTCGGCCTGGACATCTACAAGGAGCGCAGCGCCAACCTGGTGGACGTCTCACGCGGCGCGCTTGCCGAGGTTGAAGCGATCCGCGCGCAGGACTCGATGCGCGATGTGCAGATCAAGGTGATCGACAACCAGGGCAAGGCGGTGACGTCGTCCCTGCTGGAGCTGGCCGAGGCCGGCGGCGTCGGCCTGATCCTGTCGGTGACGGTGCTGTTCTTCTTCCTGCGCCACTGGCCGTCCACGCTGATGGTGACCCTGGCCATTCCGATCTGTTTCACCATCACCCTCGGCTTCATGTACTTCGCCGGCGTCACGCTCAACATCCTGACCATGATGGGCCTGCTGCTGGCCGTGGGCATGCTGGTCGACAACGCCGTGGTGGTGGTCGAGAGCATCTACCAGGAACGTGAGCGGCTGCCGGACCAGCCACGCCTGGCCTCGATCATCGGCACCCGCAACGTTGCCATCGCGCTCAGCGCCGGCACCTTGTGCCACTGCATCGTGTTCGTGCCCAACCTGTTCGGCGAAACCAACAACATCAGCATCTTCATGGCGCAGATCGCGATCACCATCTCGGTCTCGCTGCTGGCCTCGTGGCTGGTGGCGGTCAGCCTGATCCCGATGCTGTCCGCACGCATGGCCACACCGAAGCTGGTGCATTCGCAGACCGGCGTGATCGCGCGCCTGCAGCGTCGATACGCGCAGCTGCTGGACTGGTCACTGCACCATCGTGGCTGGAGCCTGCTGGGCATCCTGCTGGTGGTGCTGGTCAGCCTGGTACCGATGAAGCTGACCAAGATCGACATGTTCGGTGGTGATGGTGGCAAGGACATCTTCATCGGCTACATGTGGAAGGGCGCCTACACCTACCGGCAGATGTCCGAGGAAGTGGCCCGCGTCGAAGCCTGGGTCGAGGAGAACCGCGAGCGCCTGCACGTGCAGCAGGTCTATTCCTGGTACAGCGAACAGGAAGGCAGTTCGACCGTGGTCACCCTGGACGAGAAGTACGCCAAGGACATCAAGGCGCTGCAGGAGGAGCTGCGCAAGGGCCTGCCGAAGTCCGCGCGCACCGACTACTTCGTTGGCAACCAGGGCGGTGATGGCGGCGGCGGTGGCGGCAACCAGGGCGTGCAGGTACAGCTGGTCGGCGACTCCAGCGCGATGCTGCAGGAGATCGGCCAGGAAGTGCTGCCGCTGCTGGCACAGCGCACCGAGCTGCGCGATGTGCGTATCGACAATGGCGAGAAGGGCGGCGAGCTGAAAGTGCACGTCGACCGCGAGCGCGCGGCGGCGTTCGGCTTCAATGCCGAGCAGGTGGCCAGCTTCGTCGGCCTGGCGCTGCGCGGTGCGCCGATGCGCGAGTTCCGTCGTGGCGACAACGAAGTGCCGGTGTGGGTGCGCTTTGCCGGTGCCGAACAGAGCAGCCCCGAAGACCTGGCGGGCTTCAGCGTACGCACCGGCGATGGCCGCAGCGTGCCGCTGTTGAGCCTGGTCAGTGTCGACGTGGGTTCATCGGCGACCCAGATTGGCCGCACCAACCGCCAGACCACGCTGACCATCAAGGCCAACCTGGCCGAGAAGATCACCGCGCCGGACGGCCGCAAGGCCATGGAAGCAGTGCTCAAGCCGATGAACTTCCCGGCCGGCTACGGCTTCACCTTCGACGGTGGCGACTACGGCGATGACAACGAGGCGATGCAGCAGATGGTGTTCAACCTGCTGATCGCGCTGGTGATGATCTACGTGGTGATGGCCGCGGTGTTCGAATCGCTGCTGTTCCCGGCGGCGATCATGAGCGGCGTGCTGTTCTCGATCTTCGGCGTGTTCTGGCTGTTCTGGATCACCGGTACCTCGTTCGGGATCATGTCCTTCATCGGCATCCTGGTGCTGATGGGCGTGGTGGTGAACAACGGCATCGTGATGATCGAGCACATCAACAATCTGCGCCGGGGCGGGATGGGGCGTACCGAGGCGCTGGTCGAAGGCTCGCGCGAGCGTCTGCGCCCGATCATGATGACCATGGGCACAGCGATCCTGGCGATGGTGCCGATCTCGCTGACCGATACGCAGATGTTCGGCAACGGGCCGGAGTACTCGCCGATGGCGCGTGCGATTGCCGGTGGCCTGGCGTTCTCGACCGTGGTCAGCCTGCTGTTCCTGCCGACCATCTACGCGGTGCTGGATGACCTGCGCAATGCGGTGGTGCGCCTGATCCAGCGCGCCCGTGGGCTGGAGAGGGTAGAGCCGGGCGCTGCCCGGCTGTAATGCACAACACAACGTGTTTGTGGTGGGGGGAGACCGGTCGTAGTGGGGCGGTCTCCCCCGTTTTTTTGTTCGCGGGCCGGGTCAGGCCTTGCGCAGGAACCAGGTGCGACGCGTGTATTCGTGGCCGAAGTCGACATGCCTGAACCGCGCGATCTCACGTGGACCACGCCGGTAGTAGCGCCAGGGCGCCTTCTCTGCCGGAGGGGTCTGGCCATAGAAGACATCCATGTGGCCCACGGGCATCGACTTCGGTGTCACGTGCATGACCACGCTGCGACGCGTGCCGGCCGATGGGTGCGGGGCGCCGCCATGGAACAGCTGCGGGTGCCAGACGATCACGTCACCCGGCTGCACGTGCACTGCCTCCGGTTGCAGGCCAGCATCTTCGCACTGGCGTGCTACCGCGTCCTGATACGCCGTCCAGCCTTCCGGAGACATCGCGCTGACCGGCCCGTCGCCGAGGACTTTGCGGCGCAGTGCCTGCACGTCGATGGGCGGTAGCAGGTGGCTGCGCGGAACCACGCGCAGTGGGCCATTGCTGTCATCAACCGCGTCCAGTGCCGTCCACACGCCCATGTAGCGTTCACCCGGGGAAGTGCAGAACACCGGCGTATCGCGGTGCAACGACTGTTCCGATCCGCGCTCGTAGTAGAGGCTGGTGTAGAGCGTGGTGGGCTCGCCGAAGAAGCGGTCACAGACATCGATGGCCGGGTTGTCGGTAAGCAGGCGCGTCATCGCATCCACTACCAGGTGCAGATTGACAACCCGATACAAGCGCTTGTGATCGTCAAGGTTGCGCGACACCGACTTGGGATTGCGCTGCTTGAAGCGCGCGATGCGCTCGTTGATGTCTTCCACCAGTGCGGGCGCGATGGCCTGGCGCACCACCACGAAACCATCGCGCATCAGCGCATCGTATGCATCCATCGCTGTATTCCTTCCTTAAATGTCGACTATAGCCATGCGTGGCGAGACGTTACCCCGCCACCTTGCTCCACACCTTGCCTGCAGTCAGCCACAGGCCCAGCATGCTGCCCAGGTTGGTCAGCATGAAGGTCAGCACCACGCGGGTGACGCGGTTGCGGTACCAGCCCTTCAACGACTGCGCGTCATCACGCAGCTTGAGGAAATCCTCGTAGGTCGGCTTGCGCAGGCGCGCCTCCACCAGTGCCGAGAACGCACCGGTGGGGATGCTCAGGCGGAACGGCTTGAACGGCGCCACCACGATCGCGGTGAGGATGCTCAGCGGGTGGCTGCCGGCCACCAGACAGCCCAGGCCGGCCAGACCGCCGGTATACATCGCCCAGGTCGCCAGCAGTTCGGTGCCCACGCCCAATCCACCACGATAGAAGCCGACACCGATGCCGGTGGCCACGATGGCGAGGATCGCCAGGGTGAACCACGGGATGTTGCGCTTCTTCGGCACCGCTTCCAGCTGCTCGCGCAACGGCGCGGGCGCCTCGGTATCGGTTTCCAGGTAACGCGCCAGGCCGGCCAGGTGACCGGCACCGACCACCGCCAGCACTTCGCGCTGTTGCGGATCATGCGCTTCACGCAGACGTGTCGCCATGTAGCGGTCGCGCTCGCCGATGATCGTTTCGTACAGGGCCGGGCTCTCGCTGGCGAACTCGCCGAAGCTCGATTCCAGCATGTCACCCTGCTTCAGCTTCTCGATCTCGTCTTCGCCGACATCCTCGGACGAGAACAGGCCGGCGCCGAGCCCGGCCACCAGCTTCAGCTTGCCGAAGAAGCCCAGTCGCTGCGAAGCGCGGCGGAATGTCAGGCCGACTTCGCGGTCGATCAGGTGCACCGGCAGGTTGCGCTCGCGTGCCAGGTCCACTGCACGCTTCAGTTCGGCGCCCGGCTCGATGCCGAGCTGTTCGGCCAAGCGGCGCTGGTAGGCCGACAGCGCTAGGTTGGCGGCGAACAACGCGACGCGGCCCTTGCGGATCACTTCCACCAGGTCCAGTTTGGCCAGCGTGTCCGGGTCGCTCAGTGCCTGCAGGCGCTGCGGGTCCAGCTCGACGGCGACGGCATCGAAACGTCCGCTGTCGATGGCTTTTTCTACTGCCTCGACGCTGGCATGGGAGACGTGGGCAGTGCCCAGCAGGGTGTAGCGCACGCCATCGCGTTCGACCACGCGCACGGGCTGGCCGGCAAACAGATCGTCGCCGGTTTCGGGAAGGGTTTCGGTCATGGAATCATTCATTGGAAGGAGCGGAATCGGCGCCATCGCCGAGCGCGCGCTGCATCTGTACGGTGTCCAGCCAGCGGCCGTGCTTGCGGCCGAGGCCGCGGAACACGCCCACCAGCTGGAAACCGAAGCGTTCGTGCAGCTTGATGGAGGCAATGTTGGTCGGCTCGCCGATCACCGCCACCATCTGTCGATGGCCGCGCGCGGTGCAGGCATCGATCAGTGCCTGCAGCAGGCTGGTGCCGACGCCCCGGCCCTGGAAGCGTGCATCGACATAGACCGAGTTTTCAACGGTCCACTGGTAGGCGATGCGCGTGCGGTAGGTGTTGGCATACGCGTAGCCGGCAACCTGGCCGTCGACCTCGGCCACCAGGTAGGGGAAGCCGCGGTCGATGATGTCGCGCATGCGGCGCAGCATCTCGGCCTGGTCAGGAATCTCGTACTCGTAGGTGTTGACGAAGTCGGTCACTTCCACCGCGTAGATCGCGGTGATCGCAGCGATGTCGGCAGGGCCGGCATCACGGATGAGTACGGCCATGCGCGGGCTCCGGGTCAGTCGATGTAGCGCTTGAGCAGATCGCCGTAGGCGTCGATGCGACGATCGCGCAGGAACGGCCAGATGCGGCGCACGTGCTCGCTGCGTTGCAGGTCAACCTCACACATCAGGATCGTCGCGTCGGTGCCGGCTTCGGCCAGGAACTCGCCCTGCGGGCCCAGCACGTGGCTGTTGCCCCAGAACTGGATGCCCGAGGCGCCCAGCGGCGACGCTTCATGACCCACGCGGTTGCAGCTGAGCACCGGCACGCCGTTGGCCACGGCATGGCCACGGTGGCTCAGCACCCAGGCGTCGCGCTGGCGGGTCTTCTCGTCCTGCACGTCATCCGGATCCCAGCCGATCGCGGTGGGGTAGAGCAGCAGTTCAGCACCGGCCAGCGCCATCAGGCGCGCCGCTTCCGGGTACCACTGGTCCCAGCACACCAGCACGCCAAGGCGGCCGACCGAGGTGTCGATCGGTTTGAAGCCGATGTCGCCCGGGGTGAAGTAGAACTTCTCGTAGAAACCCGGGTCGTCCGGAATGTGCATCTTGCGGTACTTGCCCAGCAACGTGCCGTCCTTCTCGAAGACCACGGCGGTGTTGTGGTACAGGCCGGCAGCGCGGCGCTCGAACAGCGAGCCGACCAGCACCACGCCGTGCTTCTTCGCCAGCGCGCCCAGGCGCTCGGTGCTTGGGCCCGGGATCGGCTCGGCCAGGTCGAATTCATCGACCGATTCGTGCTGGCAGAAGTAGGGACCGTTGTGCAGTTCCTGCAGCAGCACCAGCTTCGCGCCCTGCGCCGCAGCGTCGGCAACACGCGCTTCGATCACCGCCAGGTTGGCGGCGGCATCACCGTGGTTGCGCTCCTGGATCAGGGCGACGGTAAGAGGGCTGCGCGAGTTCATGCGGGGCGATCCTGCGGGGGAAAACCCGCATGTTAACGCGGATGCGGCATGACAGCGTGTTGGCTGCTGAATGGTGCACGCAACCGGTAGCGCCGGGCCATGCCCGGCGGATTCTCCAGATGCCGCTGCGCTCGCCGGGCATGGCCCGGCGCTACCGCGTGGCTTTATGCCTTCAACAGCCCCGCGGGCAGCTGCATGGTGATGCAGTGCAGGCTGCCGTTCTGCCAGATCAGCGAGCGGCAGGGCACCTGCACGATCTCGCGGCCGGGGTGGGCCTGTGCCAGCACATCGCGGGCCAGGTCGTCGGCCGGGTCGCCATAGGCTGGCATCAGCACCGCACCGTTGACGATGAGGTAATTGGCATACGAAGCAGCCAGGCGGCGGCCTTCATCGATTACCGGCTTTGCCCACGGCAACGGGAACAGGCGGTACGGCTGGCCGTCGCGCGTGCGCAGTGCGGCCAGCTCGGCACCCATCGCCTGCAGTTCGGCGTAGTGCGAATCGCTGGCGTCGTCGCAGGCCTGGTAAACGATGCTGTCGGCCGAGGCGAAGCGGGCGAGGGTGTCGATATGGGCGTCGGTGTCGTCGCCTTCCAGATAGCCATGATCCAGCCACAGCACGCGTTCCTGCTGCAACCAGTTCGACAGGTCGGCGCTCAGGCTGTCGCGGTCACGGTCGGGATGGCGTTCGTGCAGGCACTTCCAGGTGGTCAGCAGGGTGCCTTCACCATCGGTCTCGATGCCGCCGCCTTCCAGTGCGAACGGAATGCTGCGCACCGTCGCGTCGTTGAACACGCCGGCCTGGTCGAGCACGCCGACCAGCTGGTCATCGAGGGTGGCATCGAACTTGCCGCCCCAGCCGGTGAAGCGGAAGTCCAGCAGCTGGAAGCTGCCGTCGGCGCGGCGCAGGGTGATCGGGCCCGAATCACGCAGCCAGGTATCGTCGTACGCGGCGGTGGTGAAGTGGACCTTGTCCATGTCGATGCGGTTGGAGCGCAGCCGCATCTCGGCATAGGTCTCCACGTCATCGTCGGCCACGCAGATCAGCACCGGCTGGAAGCGGGTGATCGCCGCAACCAGGGCGATGTAGGTCTCTTCCACCTGGCCCAGGCGCTCGGCCCAGTCGGTGTCGGCGGTGGGCCAGGCAATCAGGACGCCGCTCTGGGCTTCCCATTCGGCAGGAAAACGAAGGGTCTGGTTCATGGTCTCGCTACACGCGCCCGCCGGTGGCGGGCATGGGGGTCAACGGATCGGCGGCTTGGGGCCGATTTCGTTCGGATCCGCCTGGTTTGCCACCACGTCGATCACCTTCTGCTTCTCGAAGTAGACGGTGAACTGCGGGTACACCCAGCGGTGGATGGTCGGCCATTGCCGTTTCTGTCCGCCGCGCGGCTGCAGCTGCTCTGCCGGCGCGCCGAACTGGGACTGCACCTGCTGCATGCTCTGGCCGCGGACGGGCAGGGCGCCGGCCGGCTTTTCGCGGGCGCGGTCGACAAGCAGGGTATCGGCCAGCGCCGGGGTGGCGGCAGCCAGGGTGGCCAGTACGGCCAGGGTGCACAGGTAACGCGTCATCTCGATCTACTCCCCAGTGGTCAAGAACAGCGATTACAGCAAAAACGGCAGGAAAAAACCGCATAAACAAAAAACCGCCCGAAGGCGGCTTTTTGCATCGGGTCGGCCCCGCGTGGGGCCAGCCGCGGTCACAAGGACCGTTGGGCTTAGCGCTGACGCGCCTTGAAACGCGGGTTCGACTTGCAGATGACGAAGATCTTGCCACGACGACGCACGACCTTGCAGTCACGGTGACGGGCCTTCGCCGACTTCAGGGAGGACAGAACTTTCATGGCATACCTCGGCGTAAACAGTAGTTGTTCGGGTGGAGCGTGGCCGCGATATGCGAAAGACAATCGGCAGTTGACGCTCGTTCAAGCCCGCCATTCTACCGGGCTTTTCCCCATGGTTTCAAGTGGTTGCACAAATGGCCCGTTGCGGGGTGTCTGGCAGGGGCTAGAATGCCCCCTTCACACGCGCAAGGACCCCCATGAATCCACTCGTTCCCGTCCTGACCATCGACGGCCCATCAGGGGCTGGCAAGGGTACCATCAGCCGCATCGTGGCGCGCCGGTTGGGCTGGCACTACCTGGATTCGGGCGCTCTGTACCGCGCCGTCGGCGTGGCGGCCAGCTGGGCCGACATCGACACCTCCGATGCCTCCGCGCTGGTGCGCTGCACCTTTGATACCCATGTCCAGTTCGTCGAGCAGGGCGATGCCATGCGGGTCCTGGTCAATGGCACCGATGCCACCGACGAGCTGCGGCTGGAGACCACCGGAGCGCTGGCGTCGGCCATTGCCGCCATTCCCGAGGTCCGGGCCGCCCTGAAGGAGCGCCAGCGCGCATTCAGGATGGAGCCGGGGCTGGTCGCCGACGGCCGCGACATGGGCACCGTCATCTTCCCCGACGCCCCCTACAAGGTCTTCCTGACCGCCAGTGCCGAGGAGCGCGCCGAGCGCCGGCATAAGCAGTTGAAAGACAAGGGGGTTTCTGTTAACTTTGAAGACCTCCTGCGCGAGATCATGGCCCGCGACGCCCGTGATGCTCAGCGTACCGTGGCGCCCCTGAAGCCGGCAGACGATGCTGTCCTCATCGACACCACAGGCATCGGCATCGAAGATGTCGTTGCCAGAGTGATGGATCTGCTTCCGGTTCCGGCTGCCTGATCCGTTCGCGCGGGAGCTCTGCCAGCAGCATCGGTGGAGGTCGCGCATCTGCAGTGCTGTAAAAGCTCCGTCGCGCAATGATGCGTGGCGGTTTTCCTACTTCCACACACGACCTGCATTTCCGGGGTCGACCAACAGGCGGGCGGCAGCCATTCCCTGAAGGGAAGCCAGCCGACCCATGTGTCCAACAGAGTAAATCTAATGACCGAATCATTTGCCGAACTGTTTGAAGCCAGCCAGGCCAACCTGGCCAAGCTGAAGCCGGGCGCCATCGTCAGCGGTACCGTTGTTGAAGTCCGCGGCGACGTCGTGGTGATCAACGCCGGGCTGAAGTCGGAAGGCATCGTGCCGATCGAACAGTTCCGTAACGACGCTGGCGAAATCGATGTTGCCGAAGGCGACATCGTCAAGGTCGCCCTCGACTCGATCGAGAACGGCTTCGGTGAAACCGTCCTGTCGCGCGAGAAGGCCAAGCGCGCGATGGTGTGGGACGAGCTGGAAGAAGCGTTGGAAAAGAACGAAACCATCACCGGCCGCATCAGCGGCAAGGTCAAGGGTGGTTTCACCGTGGACATCAAGGATGTCCGCGCCTTCCTGCCGGGTTCCCTGGTCGATGTGCGCCCCGTGCGCGATCCGGCCTACCTGGAAGGCAAGGAGCTGGAATTCAAGCTCATCAAGCTTGACCGCAAGCGCAACAACGTCGTGGTCTCGCGCCGCGCTGTCGTCGAAAGCGAGCACTCGGAAGAGCGCGAGCAGCTGATGGACAAGCTGCAGGAAGGCGCGATCCTGAAGGGTGTCGTCAAGAACCTGACCGATTACGGCGCATTCGTGGACCTGGGCGGTATCGACGGCCTGCTGCACATCACCGACATGGCATGGAAGCGCGTGCGCCATCCGTCCGAAGTCGTGAACGTCGGCGACGAGCTGGACGTGCGCGTGCTGAAGTTCGACCGCGAGCGCAACCGCGTTTCGCTGGGCCTGAAGCAGCTGGGCGAAGATCCGTGGGATAACATCGCCCGTCGTTACCCGGCCAACAGCCGCGTGTTCGGCAAGGTCTCCAACGTCACCGATTACGGCGCATTCGTCGAAATCGAGCCGGGCGTCGAAGGTCTGGTGCACGTTTCCGAGATGGATTGGACCAACAAGAACGTCAACCCGTCCAAGGTTGTGCAGGTCGGTGACGAAGTTGAAGTCATGGTCCTGGACGTCGACGAGGAGCGTCGCCGCATCTCGCTGGGCATGAAGCAGGTTGCCGCCAATCCGTGGGAAACCTTCGCTGCCACCCACAAGAAGGGAGACAAGGTGTCGGGCCAGATCAAGTCGATCACCGACTTCGGCATCTTCATCGGTCTGGACGGCGGCATCGACGGCCTGGTTCACCTGTCCGACATCAGCTGGGCGACCACTGGCGAAGACATCGTTCGCAACTTCAAGAAGGGCGACAACCTGGACGCAGTGGTCCTGGCCGTCGATCCGGAGCGCGAGCGCATTTCGCTGGGCGTCAAGCAGCTGGAGCAGGATCCGTTCGGCCAGTACATGGCGACCAATCCGAAGGGCTCCAAGGTCGAAGGCGTGGTGAAGGAAGTCGACGCCAAGGGTGCGATCATCGAGCTGTCCGACGGCATCGAAGGCTATGTTGCAGCTCGCGACATCGCCAACGAGCGCGTCGACGACGCGACCCAGCATCTGAAGGTCGGCGACAAGGTTGAAGCCAAGTTCGTGGGCATGGATCGCAAGGGTCGTACCCTGCAGCTGTCGATCAAGGCCAAGGACGACGCTGAAATGCGCGAAGTGCTGGAGGAATACCAGTCCTCTTCGGCTTCCAGCGGCACCACCCAGCTGGGCGCGCTGCTGCGTGCACAGCTGAACGGCAACAAGTCCGAGTAATATCGGCCTTACGCTGTTCGTTGTTTCCTGGACGGCCCGGGCACTGCCCGGGCCGTTTCAGGCTGAGATGCCCCTGATGTGAGCCGGTAATGACCAAATCCGAACTGATCGAAATCCTCGCGCGCCGGCAGGCGCACCTGAAGGCCGATGATGTCGATCTGGCGGTCAAGTCATTGCTGGAAATGATGGGGGGCTCACTGTCGGCCGGCGATCGCATCGAGATCCGCGGCTTTGGCAGCTTTTCGCTGCACTACCGTCCGCCGCGCCTGGGTCGCAACCCGAAGACCGGCGAATCGGTTGCCCTGCCGGGCAAGCATGTCCCTCATTTCAAGCCAGGCAAGGAATTGCGCGAGCGGGTCAGCAGTGTGCTGCCGCTGGACGCAGATCCGGCCTGAGCCATCCGTCGCGCGACTTCGTGCGAATCCCGCCACGAGTCGGATAAGCTACGGCCTCCTGCCAATGGAGCTGTCGCATGAAAGTTTTTCGTCTGCTGGTCCTGCTGGCGGTTCTCATCCTTGGTCTGATCATCGGTGCGGTCAACATGACGGCCATGTCGATCAACCTGCTGTTTACCCAATTGAACACGTCCGTCGGCGTGGCGCTGATTGCCGCCCTGCTGATCGGTGTCGTGGTCGGTGCTGGCCTGGTGCTGGTAAGCGTGGTCATTCCGCTCTACAGCCAGCTGCGCCGTGCCAACAAGTCGGCGGCTGCACCGTCGGCGCCGGTCGCCCCCTCCCAATCTTTTGATGGACGTTGATCGAAGATGGAATTCGTTTCCGAGTGGTTCTGGTTCTTCCTGTGTCTTCCGTTGGCGGCGCTGGCCGGCTGGGTGATCGGACGCCGCGGCGGTCAACGCCACGGTGACAACCAGGTCAGCCACCTGTCCAGCACCTATTTCCGTGGCCTGAACTACCTGCTCAACGAGCAGCCGGACAAGGCCATCGAACTGTTCCTGCACATCGCCGAGCTGGACAAGGAAACCTTCGAGACCCAGGTCGCGTTGGGCCATCTGTTCCGCCGCCGTGGTGAAGTGGACCGCGCGATCCGTCTGCACCAGGGCCTGGTCAACCGCCAGGACCTTAGTGATGCGCAGCGCGTGCAGGCCCTGCTGGCACTGGGCGAGGACTACATGAAGTCCGGCCTGCTGGACCGTGCCGAAACGGTGTTCACCGAACTGGCGCAGTTGGACCAGCGCGCACCGCAGGCGCTCAAGCACCTGATCGGCATCTACCAGGCCGAGCGTGACTGGGAAAAGGCGATCGACAACGCTACCCGCTTCGAAGATGTCACCGGCGAGCCGATGGGCAAGCTGATCGGGCAGTTCGAATGCGAGCTTGCCGAGCGCTTCCGTGGCGCTGGCAAGCTGGAAGAGGCGAGGGCGGCCATCGCCCGCGCCTACCAGGCCGATGCCATGTCGGTCCGTGCCGGCATCATCGAGGGCCGCCTGGAAACCGATGCAGGCAACGCCGAGGCCGCCGTGCGTGCCTTCGAGCGTGCTGCCCGCAACGATCCGGAGTACCTGCCGGAAGTGCTGCCGGCGCTGATGGAAAACTACCGCAAGGTCGGTGACCTGGGCGGCGCGCGCGCCTTCCTGTCCGAGATGACCGAGCACTACCGCGGCATCGCCCCGGTGCTGGCGCTGACCCGCCTGATGGAAGAGCAGGAGGGTGTCGCACCTGCCCGCGCCTATCTTGGCCGCCAGCTCAAGGATCGCCCGTCGGTGCGTGGCGAATCGGCACTGATCGACCTCACCTTGGCCGAGGGCGCAGATTCCACCGCGACCCTGCACGACCTCAAGCACATCACCGACCAGTTGCTGGTGCGCAATCCGGCCTACCGCTGCACCCGCTGCGGATTCGGCGCGCGTACCCACCACTGGCAATGCCCCAGCTGCAAGGAGTGGGGCACGGTCAAGCCGCTGTTGAATTACGCGGTGCTCTGAACCATGCCGTGGCTTGTGATGGCCGCGCTGCTGGGCCTGGCCCTGCTCAGCGCGGCATTGACCTGGGCGGCACGCGTGTACGCCCTGCGCAGGCAGTTGCTGGACCAGCCCGGCGAGCGCCGCAGCCACAGCGTCGCCACCCCGCGCGGTGGCGGTATCGCCATCGTGATCAGTCTGCTGGTTGCGGCAGCCGTGGCCGCTTGCGTCTGGCCGGACGCTGCAGCCAGCCTGGCTGTCGCCAGCCTTGGCCTGGCGCTGGTTGCCGGCATTGGCTGGTGGGATGACCATCGGCCGCTGCCGGCCATGCGCCGGTTGCTGGTGCATTTCCTCGCCGCCGCCTTGCTGGCGGGACTGGTCAAGATGCACGGGGGCAGCTGGCTGCTGAGCCTGCTGGTGCTGTTCTTCACCGCCTCGCTGATCAACATCTGGAACTTCATGGATGGGATCAACGGGATTGCCAGCAGCCAGGTAGTCATCGTTGCGCTGGGCTTCGCGATGGTGCTGCCCTGGCCCTATTCGCTGGTGGCCATCGTGCTTGGCCTGGCGTGCCTGGGTTTTCTGCCATTCAACTTTCCGCAGGCGCGGATCTTCATGGGTGATGTCGGTAGTGGCGCGCTGGGCTATGCCGTGGCAGTGGTGCTGGCCGTCGCTGCAGTGCACACCGACATCAACTGGATCCTGCTGCTGCTGCCGTTGTCCGCCTTCCTTGTGGACGCGGGCTTCACGCTGTTGGCGCGCATGCTTTCCGGGCAACGCTGGATGGAACCCCACACCCAGCACGTCTACCAGCGCGCGGTCCAGGCAGGAGCCAGCCATGCCCAGGTGACAGGGATGTACTTTGTTTTGGGCCTGTTCAGTATTACAGTGTTCAATATCTGCACCAATTTGCAGCCGAGGTGGGAGGCTGCCGTAGCGGTCGCGTGGTTTGCCGCGTTGACCCTGCTGTGGCTCCTCCTGCGCAATGGATTGCGCCACCGATAAGGAATTACTCGATCTATGTCTTCACCCTGGCGGGACAGAATCCTCGGTCTGATGCCGCGTACGGCCATCGTCTGCCACGACTTGTTCATGGTATGGGCCTGTTGGCAGCTGCTGCATGCAGGTCGTTACTCGATCCTTGCCGACGCTCCCGCATTGCCGCTGTGGAACGTGGACACCACGCTGGTGCTGGCGCTGCAGGGCCTGGTGTTCTGGCGTATCGGCCTCTATCGCGGGCTGTGGCGCTTCGCCAGCGTCAGCGACCTGCTGAACATCTTCAAGGCCAGCTTCATCGGCCTGATCGCCATTGTTCTGGTGCTGGCCTGGAAGCGCTTCAACGGCGTGCCGATGTCGGTGCTGGTGATCTATCCGTTCGCACTGTCGGCACTGCTGGGCGCGCCGCGCCTGTTGTACCGGGCGTGGAAGGACTACCAGTCGCTGCAGTCCGATTCGTCCGCGCGCCGCGTGCTGATTCTCGGCGCCGGCCAAGCCGCTGAGACCCTGGTGCGCGACCTGCGCCGATCCGGCAATTTCGAGCCGGTTGGCCTGCTCGATGATGCACCGCACCTGCGTGGCGCCAAGCTGCAGAGCCTGCCGATCCTGGGCACGCTGGACGACGCACCGGCGGTGGCCCGGGAGACCGCGGCCAAGCTGCTGGTGATCGCCATGCCCTCGCTGGATGCCGTTGGCATGCAGCGCGTGGTGGCCATCTGCGAGAGCACCGGCATTCCGTTCCGCACGGTGCCCAAGCTCAGCGACATCCTGCAGGGTCAGTCGCTGCCGGGCCAGTTGAAGGAAGTGGCCATCGAAGACCTGCTTGGGCGCAAGCCGATCATGCCGGACTGGAACCTCATCCGCGGCTGGTTGGGTGGGCGCACGGTGATGGTCACCGGTGCCGGTGGCTCGATCGGGTCCGAGTTGTGTCGCCAGTGCGCGCGCCATGGTGCCGGTCGTATCGTGCTGCTGGAGATCAGTGAGCTGCTGCTGTTGACCATCGAGGGCGAGCTGCGCCGCAGCTTCCCCGATGTCGAGATCGAAGCCGTGCTCGGTGACTGTGGCGACCCTGCGGTGATCCGTCATGCGCTGTCGCTGCACCCGGTCGACACCGCCTTCCATGCGGCCGCCTACAAGCATGTGCCGGTGCTGGAGCGTCAGCTGCGCGAAGCCGTGCGCAACAACATCCTGGCCACCGAGAACGTGGCCCGCGCCTGCCTGGAAGCCCGCGTCGAGCACTTTGTGTTCATTTCGACCGACAAGGCGGTGGACCCGGTCAATGCGCTGGGCGCCAGCAAGCGCTATGCGGAGATGATCTGCCAGAGCCTGGACCAGAAGTCCACGCACACCCGTTTCGTGACCGTGCGCTTCGGCAACGTGCTGGCGTCGGCCGGCAGCGTGGTGCCGTTGTTCCGCGAGCAGATCCTCAAGGGCGGCCCGGTTACGGTGACCGACCCGGAGGTCAGCCGCTATTTCATGACCATTCCCGAGGCCTGCCAGCTGATCCTGCAGGCGGCCGCGTCGGCGTCGCACGGGGCGATCTATACCTTGGACATGGGCGAGCCCGTGCCGATCCGGGTGCTGGCCGAACAGATGATCCGCCTGGCGGGCAAGCAGCCCTACAAGGACATCCCGATCATCTACACCGGCATGCGCCCGGGCGAGAAGCTGCACGAGACGCTGTTCTATTCCGACGAGGACTACCGGCCGACCGCGCACCCGAAGATCCTGGAAGCCGGCGTACGTGCGTTCTCGCGTGACGTCGTGCTGGGCAACGTGCCCAAGCTGCGCGAGGCGATTGCCAGGTACGACATCGATACGATCCAGGAAATCCTGTTCGCGACCATGCCGGAATTCTCGCCAATCGAACAGGATGCTTACATTTCTTCCGCTAAGGTTGTGCCCTTTCCGGCACGTGAGGCCAGCAGGCACCAATGAGCAAGCGCATTCGCAAGGCAGTATTTCCAGTAGCAGGTCTGGGCACGCGTTTTCTTCCGGCGACCAAGACGGTGCCAAAGGAGATGCTGCCGATCATCGATCGGCCGCTGATCCAGTACGCCGTGGATGAGGCGATCGAAGCGGGCTGTGACACCCTGGTGTTCATCACCAATCGCTACAAGCACGCTGTCGCCGACTATTTCGACAAGGCCTACGAGCTCGAGCAGAAGCTCGAGCGCGCGGGCAAGCACGAGCAGCTCGAATTGATCCGCCATGTGCTGCCGGAAGGCGTGCGCGCGATCTTCGTCACCCAGGCCGAGGCTCTGGGCCTGGGCCACGCGGTGCTGTGCGCCAAGGCGGTCATCGGTGACGAGCCGTTTGCTGTGCTGTTGCCGGATGATCTGATCTGGAACCGCGGCGCGGGTGCACTGAAGCAGATGGCCGACCTCAACGAGGCCAGCGGCGCCAGCGTCATCGCTGTGGAAGACGTGCCACACGACAAGACGGCCAGTTACGGCATCGTCGCCACCGAGGCGTTCGATGGCCGCAAGGGGCGTATCTCGCAGATCGTGGAGAAGCCGAAGCCGGAAGACGCGCCGAGCGATCTGGCGGTCGTCGGCCGCTACGTGCTGAGCCCGAAGATCTTCGAGCTGCTTGAGCAGACCCGGACCGGTGCCGGCGGCGAAATCCAGCTGACCGATGCGATCGCTGAACTGCTGAAGACCGACGAGGTCGATGCCTATCGTTTCGAAGGCACCCGTTTCGACTGCGGCACCCATCTGGGGCTGGTCGAGGCGACGATCCGCTTTGCGCTGGACAACCCGAAGCTGGCTGGTCCGGCGCGGGAGAAGTTGACGGCGATGCTGGCGGAATAAGGTGTTTTCAAGCGCTCCGTTCGCGGCGCCTTGATTGATACGTGATGGGCGGGATGGGCGGGGCTTTGCAGGACACGCCGTAAACCCGTCCATGGGGGCTCGATGGCGCCATCCATGGCGCCAACGGTCCTGCAAAGCCCCACCCATCCCGCCAGCCTGGTTTCCTGCGGGCGCGGACGGGAAGGGCGGAATCAACGGCAGAAGCAAAAGCAGAAAGGCAGCCATTGGCTGCCTTTTTTGTGGCTCTGACCCCATCGTGGAAAGCATCCACGCATGGCGTGGATCTACTGCCTTTGCTCACCCCTCCGCCGCGCGGAATGTTGGGTGGTCCGGGTGGGTGAGGCTGACCGGGACTGTCAGCGGCATGGATGCCGCTGCCAAGCCCCCATGGATGGGTTTACGGCGTGTCCCGGGCAGCCTCACCCACCCGGGCCCACAGCCAGCAATCAGCCGGCAGCGCTTTGAACCTTACAGCGCCTCGAAAATGCCCGCCGCGCCCATGCCGGTACCGATGCACATCGTCACCATGCCGTACTTCTGCTGGCGACGACGCAGGCCGTGCAGCAGGGTCGCGGTACGGATCGCACCGGTCGCACCCAGCGGGTGGCCCAGGGCGATCGCGCCGCCCAGCGGGTTGACCTTGCTCGGGTCCAGGCCGCAATCGCGGATCACCGCCAGCGACTGCGCCGCGAAGGCTTCGTTGAGCTCGATCCAGTCCAGCTGGTCCTGGGTCAGGCCGGCCTGCTTCAGCGCCTTCGGAATCGCGGCGATCGGGCCGATGCCCATCACTTCCGGGCGCACGCCGGCCACCGAGAAGCTGACGAAACGGGCCAGCGGGGTCAGGCCGTAATCCTTGATCGCCTGCTCCGAGGCCAGCAGCACCGCACCGGCGCCATCGCTCATCTGCGAGGAGTTGCCGGCAGTGACGGTGCCGCCGAACTGGCCGTTGCGGAACACCGGGCGCAGCTTGGCCAGGCCTTCAGCGGAGGAATCCGGACGCGGGCCTTCGTCGGTGTCGGCCACCTTGTTGCGCGTGATGATGCGCTTGCCGTCGGCCAGGTCGGGCTGGTGCGAGACGATCTCGTACGGGGTGATCTCGTCCTTGAAGTCGCCGTTCTGGATGGCGGCCATGGCCTTCTGGTGCGAGGCGAGGGCGAACGCATCCTGGTCTTCGCGCGAGACCTTCCACTCTTCAGCGACCTTCTCGGCGGTGATGCCCATGCCGTAGGCGATGGCGACGTGGTCGTTGTCGAACACGCTCGGGGCCATCGCGATCTTGTTGCCCATCATCGGCACCATCGACATCGATTCGGTGCCGCCGGCCAGCATCAGGTCGGCATTGCCAAGGCGGATGGCGTCGGCCGCCTGCGCCACGGCCTGCAGGCCGGAGGAGCAGAAGCGGTTCACGGTCTGCGCGGCGATGGTGTTCGGCAGGCCGGCCAGCAGCACGCCGATGCGGGCCACGTTCATGCCCTGCTCGGCTTCCGGCATCGCGCAGCCGATGATCGCGTCATCGATGCGGTTGACGTCCACGCCCGGTGCCTGCGCGACGACGCTGCGCAGCACGTGGGCGAGCATGTCATCGGGGCGGGTGTTGCGGAACATGCCCTTGGGCGCCTTGCCAACCGGGGTGCGGGTGGCGGCGACGATGTAGGCGTCCTGGATTTGCTTGGTCATTGCAGTGATCTCTTGAATTTTTTAGCCGGAGTGCCGACCAACGGTCGGCACCCACCAAAAGCAGGGAGGGGCAATCAGTTCCGCAGCGGCTTGCCGGTCTTGAGCATGTGCGCGATGCGGGCCTGGGTCTTTTCCTGCTGGGCCAGTTCGACGAAGTGCTTGCGCTCCAGGGTCAGCAGCCACTCTTCGTCGACCAGGGTGCCGCGGTCGACCTTGCCGCCGCACAGCACGGTGGCGATGCGCTCGGCGATCTCGTAGTCGTACGGGCTGATGAAGCGGCCTTCCAGCATGTTGACCAGCATCATCTTGAAGGTCGCGATGCCGACGTCACCGGCCACCTGGATGCGGCGTGCCGGCAGCGGCGGACGGTAGCCCGCTTCGGCCAGCGCACGTGCTTCGGCCTTGGCGATGTACAGCGCTTCGTAGCTGTTGAACACCACCTTGTCGGTGCTGCGCAGCAGGCCCAGTTCTTGGGCGTTGACCGCCGAGTTGGACACCTTGGCCATCGCCACGGTCTCGAAGGTCTTCTTCAGTTCGGCGAACACGTCACCGCCCGGGCCAGCGGCCTGCGAGGCACGCACGGCCAGTTCCTTCAGGCCACCACCGGCCGGCAGCAGGCCGACGCCGGCCTCGACCAGGCCGATGTAGCTTTCCAGGAAGGCCACGGTCTTGGCGCTGTGCATCTGGAATTCGCAACCGCCACCCAGGGCCAGGCCACGCACCGCAGCCACCACCGGCACCAGCGAGTACTTGATGCGCTGGCTGGTGCGCTGGAAGTTGTGCACCATTTCCTCGAACTGGTCGACCTTGCCGGCCTGCAGCAGGCCGAGCGCGCCGGCCAGGTCGGCACCGGCGGAGAAGGGCTCCTTCTGCTGCCAGATCACCAGGCCCTGGAAGTCCTTCTCGGCGCGCGTGACGCACTCCTGCAGGCCGTCCAGCACGTGGTCGGACACGGTGTTCATCTTGGTCTTGAAGCTGACCACGGCGATGCCATCACCGTCGTGCCACATGCGCAGGCCGTCGTTCTCGAACACGGTCTCGCCCGGGGCGAACTTCTCGCCCAGCAGCGGATCGGGGAAGCGCTGGCGCTGGTACACCGGCAGCGACGAACGCGGCAGCTTGGCGTTGCGCGACGGGCTGTAGCTGCCCTCGGCGGCGTGCACACCGTCGCGGCCATCGAACACCCAATCCGGCAGCGGGGCGTTGCTCATGCTCTTGCCGGCGACGATGTCATCGGCGATCCACTGTGCGACCTGCTTCCAGCCGGCGGCCTGCCAGGTTTCGAACGGGCCCAGCGACCAGCCGTAGCCCCAGCGGATGGCCAGGTCGACGTCGCGCGCGGTCTCGGCGATGTCGGCCAGGTGGTAGGCGCTGTAGTGGAACAGATCGCGGAAGGTCGCCCACAGGAACTGCGCCTGCGGATGCTGGCTCTCGCGCAGCTTGGCGAACTTCTCGGCCGGGTTCTTGATCTTCAGGATCTCGACCACTTCCGGTGCGGCGGCGCGGTCAGCCGGACGGTAGTCCTGCTTTTCCAGGTCCAGCACCACGATGTCCTTGCCGACCTTGCGGAAGATGCCGGCGCCGGTCTTCTGGCCCAGTGCACCCTTGGCAATCAACGCATCCAGCCACTTCGGCGACTTGAAGAATTCATGCCACGGGTCGTTGGGCAGGGTGTCGCCCATGGTCTTGATGACGTGGGCCATGGTGTCCAGGCCGACCACGTCGGAGGTGCGGTAGGTGGCCGACTTCGGGCGGCCGACCAGCGGGCCGGTCAGGCCGTCCACTTCGTCAAAGCCCAGGCCGAACTGCTGGGTGTGGTGGATGGTGGACAGGATCGAGAACACGCCGATGCGGTTGCCGATGAAGTTCGGGGTGTCCTTGGCGTACACCACGCCCTTGCCGAGGGTGGTGACCAGGAATGCTTCCAGGCCTTCCAGCACGCTGGCGTCGGTGGTGGTGGCCGGAATCAGCTCGGCCAGGTGCATGTAGCGCGGCGGGTTGAAGAAATGCACGCCGCAGAAGCGGTGGCGCAGCTGTTCCGGCAGCACGTCGGCCAGCTTGTTGATGCCCAGGCCCGAGGTGTTGGAGGCCAGCACGGCGTGGTCGGCCACGAACGGGGCGATCTTCTTGTACAGGTCCTGCTTCCAGTCCATGCGCTCGGCGATGGCCTCGATGATCAGGTCGCAGTCCTTCAACTGTTCCAGCCCGGTTTCGTAGTTGGCCGGGGTGATGGCTTCTGCCAGCGACTTGCTGGCCAGCGGTGCCGGGCTCAGCTTGCCGAGGTTGGCGATCGACTTCAGCACGATGCCATCGGCCGGACCTTCCTTTGCGGGCAGGTCGAACAGCACGGTGTCGACGCCGGCATTGGTGAGGTGGGCGGCGATCTGGGCACCCATGACGCCGGCACCCAGCACGGCGGCGCGGCGGACTAGCAGGGAATTGGACATGGTGTAGGGCCTTTGTTGGTCAGCAGTTACTGGGTGGAATCAATGGAGGCGGGCAGGGTGCTGCCGCTGCGGGCGGCGGCGCGGAATCCGGCCTCGGCGAAATGGATCAGTTCATGCGCGGCATGGGCACGATGCGCCGTTTCGGTGACACCGGCGGGTCGCTTGATCAGCCCGAAATCGGCCATGGCATAGGTCAGCGAGCCGGCCAGGAAATCCAGGCGCCAATAGAGCTCTTCCTTGCTCAGGTCCGGCACGCATTCGGCGATGGCCTTGCCGAACGCACGCAGCACGTGGCCGTAGTGGTCGGACAGGAACTTGCGCAGGTTGTCGTTCTTTTCAGCGTAGGCACGGGCGATCACGCGGACGAAGGCGCCGCCGTTCTGGCGGTCCTGGGCCAGCGCCAGGGCCGGCTCGACGAAGGCGGCCAGCACCGGCCGCAGTTGCCCGGGGTGTTCGTTGCGGGCGCGCTCGAGCTGGGCCAGGCGGGCGCCGGTCATCTCGTCCATGCGGCGGCGGAACACCTCGTTGACCAGGTTTTCCTTGGAGCCGAAGTGGTAGTTCACCGCAGCGATGTTGACGTCGGCCTGGCTGGTGACCTGGCGCAGCGAGGTGCCGGCAAAGCCGTGCTGGGCGAACAGCTCCTCGGCGGCGCCGAGGATCCGGTCCTTGGTCGAGAAGTGGGCGGGCTTGGCCATCGGGCGGGCGGACCTTAATCAAACGATTGTTTGATACTAGAACCAGACGGTAGCGTATGGCATTTTGCAGTGCAGCAAAAATGCCTGGGCGGTTACAGGGGATTCAGTAGTGCCAGCCCATGGCTGGCAGCTCGCAATCCTGAATGGGAGCCCCAGGCCCGAAACGACCGGCATGAGGCCTGCCAGCCATGGGCTGGCACTACTGAGTGGGATCTTTTACAATCCGCGCACGTTTATCAGGCTAAGCCCGCGTTTCGACGCGGCTTTTTTTTTGTTACCCTTCGGGCCATCAGCGGCCCGATTCCATTGGAGACATCCCATGGCGCTGGAGCGCACCCTTTCGATCGTCAAGCCGGACGCCGTTGCCAAGAACGTCATCGGCGAAATCTATGCCCGCTTTGAAAAGGCTGGCCTGAAGGTCGTGGCCGCCAAGTACAAGCAGCTGTCGCGCCGTGAAGCCGAAGGCTTCTACGCCGTGCACCGCGAGCGTCCGTTCTTCAACGCGCTGGTCGAGTTCATGATCTCCGGCCCGGTGATGATCCAGGCCCTGGAAGGCGAGAACGCCGTCCTGGCCCACCGCGACCTGCTGGGCGCCACCAACCCGAAGGAAGCCGCTGCGGGCACCATCCGCGCCGACTTCGCCGAATCCATCGATGCCAACGCCGCCCACGGCTCGGACTCGGTCGAGAACGCCGCGATCGAAATCGCCTACTTCTTCGCCGCCACCGAAGTCGTTTCGCGCTGAGAGTGATGCCGTGAACGAGGTCGTACAGCCAACCGCCATCCCTTCCGTACTCGTTGCGGGTCCGGTTGTGGCAAAGCAGAATCTGCTCGACCTCGATCGCGAGGGTCTGGAGCGCTTCTTCGCCGAGACTCTCGGCGAAGCGCGCTACCGCGCCCATCAGGTGATGAAGTGGATCCACCATCACTACGTCACCGATTTCGATGAGATGACCGACCTGGGCAAGGCGCTGCGCGCCAAGCTGCACCAGCACGCCGAGGTCCGCGTCCCCAACATCGTGTTCGACAAGCCCTCCGCCGACGGCACCCACAAGTGGCTGCTGGCGATGGGCACCGATGGCAAGAACGCCATCGAGGCCGTCTACATTCCGGACAAGAACCGCGGCACCCTGTGCGTGTCCTCGCAGGTGGGCTGCGCGCTGAACTGCACGTTCTGTTCAACCGCCACCCAGGGCTTCAACCGCAACCTCTCCACTGCCGAGATCATCGGCCAGGTGTGGGTCGCTGCGCGTCATCTGGGCAATATCCCGCACAAGCAGCGTCGTCTCACCAACGTGGTGATGATGGGCATGGGCGAGCCGTTGATGAATTTCGACAACGTCGTGCGCGCCATGAGCGTGATGCGCGACGACCTGGGCTACGGCCTGGCCAACAAGCGCGTGACCCTGTCGACCTCCGGCCTGGTGCCGCAGATCGACCGTCTGTCCGCCGAAAGTGACGTGTCGCTGGCGGTGTCGCTGCACGCGGCCGACGATGCGCTGCGCGAGACGCTGGTCCCGCTCAACAAGAAGTACCCGATCGCCGAGCTGATGGCATCGTGCGCACGCTACCTGCGCGCCAACAAGCGCCGCGAGTCGGTGACCTTTGAATACACCCTGATGAAGGGCATCAACGACCAGCCCGAGCATGCCCGGCAACTGGCGCGGCTGATGCGCCAGTTCGACAACGCCGTGCAGGCGTCGCACTCGGGCAAGGTCAACCTGATTCCGTTCAATCCGTTCCCGGGGACGCGCTACGAGCGTTCCGAAGAAGCGCATATCCGTGCCTTCCAGAAGATCCTGCTCGACGCGAAGGTGCTGACCATGGTCCGACGGACCCGTGGCGACGACATCGACGCTGCCTGTGGCCAGCTCAAGGGCCAGGTGATGGATCGCACCCGCCGCCAGGCAGAGTTCAACAAGACGTTGCAGGCAGGGAAGGGGAGCGATGCGGCGGCCTGATCGCCTGCCGGTGGCCCTGTTCGCAGGCGCGCTGGCACTGGCAGCGGGCGGTTGCACGACCACGAGTGAGATTCCGATCGGCCCGGGCGGGGTCGCGCCGATCCACAGCGTCCGTGATGCACCGGGCGTGCGCCAGAAGTTCCACTACGAGGATCTGCTGGCGCTGGCCGCCCGCGACATGCAGGTGGGCAATCTGGACGAGGCCGAGCGCAAGGTGCGCCGTGCGCTGAAGCTCCAGCCCAACGGGGTGGATGCGGTGATGCTGCTGGCCGGAGTCGAAGACCGCAGGGGGCGCGAGCAGCAGGCGGGGGATGGTTTCCGCCGCGCTGCGGAGCTGGCGCCGAAACGCGGTGACGTGCTCAACAATTACGCGGCTTGGTTGTGCCAGCACGGCCACTCGGCCGAATCGCTGGTCTGGTTCGATCGTGCTCTGGCTGCCCCGGACTACGCCACGCCCGCTGCTGCCCTGGCCAATGCCGGTGGTTGCGCGTTGGACGCTGGCCAGCTTGAACGCGCCGAGCGCGACCTGCGTGCCGCCCTGGCGCAGGTGCCGGACAACCCGGTCGCGTTGGAGGCGATGGCCCAGCTGAGCTTCCGTCGCGGCCAGTTCATGGAGGCCCGCGCCTTCGCCGAACGTAGGATTGCGGCTGCACCGGCCACGCGTTCCGTGTTACAACTTGCGTCTCAAATCGAGGCGCGGCTGGGTGATCAGGCAGCATCTGATCGCTATCTTCAGCGGATTCGACAGGAATTTCCGCAGGACGCGGGCTCCTAACTCCAGGGTTGATGCATTGTGATTGATGACCAGACTGTGAGCGATCTCGAGACTGTGGCCGGCTGCGGCACCCGCCTGCGCCAGGCTCGCGAGGCCGCCGGACTGACCCTCGAAGACGTCGGCCAGCGCCTGCGCATGCCGGTTCAAGTGGTGAAGTCGCTCGAGCAGGAGCAGTGGCAGAAGCTGGGGGCGCCGGTGTTCGTGCGCGGCCAGCTGCGCAGCTATGCCCGCCTGCTCGGTGTCGACGTCAGCGAACTGCTGGAACAGGCCCAGGTTGGCCCGGTGGTTCCGCCGACCCTGGTCAGCCACACCCATACCCCGCGTGCGCGCCGGATCGCCGAGAATCTCGGCCGCCGTGCGCTGTATGTCGGTATTACCGCCGTGCTGGCGGTCCCGGTCTGGTTCGCCACCCGTGGCCACTTCGATGGCACCGCGCCTTCGCCGAACACCGCCTCGCTGGACGTGATCCCGGCCGCCGTACCGGTTACCCCGGCCGGTCCCGGGTCCGCCGCTGCCGCGCCGGCCGAAGTGACGGCCGCGCCCGTCATCAAGCCGACTGCCACCCCCTACGTCGCTTCGCTGGCCCCGGTACCACGCGCCGCGCCGGCGCCAGCCGCCAACCTGGACATGCAGTTCAGCGGCGACAGCTGGGTCGATATCGGTGGCCCCGATGGCGCCACCGTGGAGAAGGCGTTGATCAAGTCCGGTGAAAGCCGCAGCTTCACGCCGGGCCAGGTTGCCCGCGTCACCTTGGGCAATGCTTCGGCGGTCCAGGTTCAGCAGAATGGCGCTATCGTCGATCTGACGCCCTATCAGCGAGCCAACGTGGCACGCTTTCAGGTATCCTCTGAAGGCTCCGTTGTCCCGGTTTCACACTGAGGCGCGGTTTCACCACCTTCGATAATCCCAATGGTCCCTCCCGATGGGCGGGGCGAGAGTACGCATGGCGATCGACGACCTGCTCGACGAGCACGAACAAAGTGAACGCGTCCGCAGCTGGCTGCGGAAGAATGGTGCCAGCATCCTCGGTGGCGTAGTCATCGCCATCGGTGCCATTGCCGGCTGGCAGTGGTACCAGAAGGACCAGGGCGGCAAGCTGGCCTCGGCCAATGTCGAGTACCAGAAGGCCCTGGCGGGTCTGCAGGCAAACAAGCTCGATGACGCGGCCAAGGCGGTCAAGGCGCTGGAGGCTGGCCCGTCCAGCATCTACGGCGATCTGGCGGCGCTGCAGCTGGCCAAGGCCCAGGTCGATGCGGGCAAGAATGAAGAAGCGCTGGCTACCCTGCGCGCGGTGAAGGTCGAAGGCGACCTGCAGCGCGTGGTCGACCAGCGCGTGGCACGCCTGCTGGTGGCTACCGGCAAGGGCGATGAAGCGATCAAGCTGCTGGGCAGCGCCACCGACAGCAGCAGCCTGGAAATCCATGGCGATGCGCTGATGGCGCAGGGCAAGCGTGACGCGGCCCGCGAACAGTATGAGAAGGCGCTGAAGACGCTGGACGTGGCAGCGCCGCAGCGGCGTCTGCTGGAAACCAAGGTTATGGACGCCGGCGGCACCGTCGCCGCCCCTGCGGAGTCGGTTTGATGAGTCAGAAGGTCATGATCACGCGCGTCGCCACCGTACTCCTGCTCGGTATGGCGCTGTCCGGTTGCAGCACCATGAAGGGCTGGTTCGCCGGCAAGGACGCAGCAGCGAAGAAGGCACAGGAGCCGGCTGAACTGGTGAAGTTCGAGCCGACCCTGAAGGTCAACAAGGCCTGGTCGGTCAACCTCGGCAAGGGCGAGCGCCGCATCGGCGTGCGCCAGGGCCCGGCAGTGGCCAACGGTCACGTGTTCGCCGCGGCGATCACCGGTGGCGTGCACGCCATCGACCTGCAGACCGGCAAGAAGGTCTGGACCTGGGAGCCGAAGAAGGAAAAGAAGAAGGCCAAGCTGCGGCTGTCCGGTGGTCCGGGCGTCGGCGAGAACCTGGTGGTCATCGGTACCCTCGATGGCCAGGTGATCGCGCTGGACATCAACGATGGCAGCGAGAAGTGGCGCGCACGCGTGCCGAATGAAGTCATCGCCGCGCCGGCCATTGCCCAGGGCATGGTCTTCGTGCGCAGCAATGATGGCCGCGTCACCGCGTTCGATGCCGGCAACGGCACCCAGAAGTGGTTCAACCCGAGCGAGCTGCCGGCGCTGACCGTGCGTGGCAACGCGGCGGTGGTGGCCGGTCCGGGCGTGTTGTTCATCGGCAAGGACGAGGGCAGCGTTGCTGCGCTGGCCATGCAGGACGGCCGCACGCTGTGGGACCAGAATGTCGGCACCGGCGAAGGCCGTACCGAGCTGGACCGCATGGCCGACGTCGATGGCGCCCCGGTGCTCGACGGCAATACGCTGTTCGTGAGCAGCTTCAAGAACCAGACCATGGCCATCGAAGGCCCGACCGGTCGCCCGATGTGGGCGCGTGACCACGGCGGTGCCGGCGGTGTGGCGGTGTCTTCGGGCAATGTTTTCGTTACCGACAACAAGGGCGGCGTGTTTGGCCTGGACAAGGCCAGCGGCGCGGCGATGTGGTCGCAGACCGCACTGGCCCGGCGCTCGCTGACCGGTCCGGCGCTGCACGGCGACTACGTGGTGGTCGGTGACTACAAGGGATACCTGCATTGGCTGCAGGCCTCCGATGGCGCGATGGCAGCGCGGGCGAAAAGCGGCGGTGATGCGCTTCTGGCCCAGCCAATCGTCGTCGATGGGGTGCTGCTGGTGCAGAACGTTGATGGCAAGCTGACCGCATTCCGGTTGGCAAATTAATACGGAGTAATCGCGATGCTGCCTTTGGTCGCCCTGGTTGGACGGCCGAATGTCGGCAAGTCGACCATATTCAATGCACTGACCCGAACCCGTGACGCCCTGGTCCATGACCAGCCCGGCGTCACCCGGGACCGCAACTATGGCGTCTGCCGGCTTGACGAGGACAACCATTTCCTCGTCGTCGATACCGGCGGCATCGCAGAGGAAGAAGAAGGCCTGGCTGGTGCTACCACGCGCCAGGCCCGCGCTGCCGCTGGCGAAGCTGACCTGATCCTGTTTGTCGTTGATGCCCGCGAGGGCACCTCGGCGATGGACGATGAGATCCTGGCCTGGCTGCGCAAGCTGTCGCGCCCGACGCTGCTGCTGATCAACAAGATCGACGGCACCGACGAGGACACCGTGCGTTCGGAGTTTGCCCGCTACGGCTTCAGCGAGATGCTGACCGTGTCGGCTGCCCACCGCCAGGGCCTGGACGACCTGCTGGACGAGGTCATTCAGCGCCTGCCGGAAGAGGGCAGCGGCGAAGAGCTGGACAACGATCCGAACCGCGTGCGCATCGCTTTCGTCGGCCGCCCGAACGTGGGCAAGTCGACCCTGGTCAACCGCATCCTCGGCGAAGAGCGGATGATCGCCTCGGACGTGCCGGGCACCACCCGCGATTCGATTTCGGTGGACCTGGAGCGTGACGGTCGCGAGTACCGCCTGATCGACACCGCCGGCCTGCGTCGCCGCTCGCGCGTGGACGAGGTCGTCGAGAAGTTCTCGGTGGTCAAGACCATGCAGTCGATCGAGCAGTGCCAGGTAGCCGTGCTGATGCTCGACGCCACCGAAGGCGTGACCGACCAGGACGCCACCGTGCTCGGCGCCGTACTGGATGCCGGCCGCGCGCTGGTGATCGCGATCAACAAGTGGGACGGCCTGACCGACTACCAGCGCGAGCAGGCGGAAACGATGCTGTCGCTGCGTCTGGGCTTCGTGCCGTGGGCCGAGTCCGTGCGCATCTCGGCCAAGCATGGCTCGGGCCTGCGCGAGCTGTTCCGTGCGGTGCACCGCGCGCACGAATCGGCGAACAAGACCTTCACCACCAGCGAAGTGAACAAGGCGCTGGAAGTGGCCTACGAGACCAACCCGCCGCCGACCATCCGCGGCCATGTCTCCAAGCTGCGTTACGTGCACCCGGCCGGCGCCAACCCGCCGACCTTCATCGTGCACGGCACCCGCCTGAAGGAACTGCAGGAGTCGTACAAGCGCTACCTGGAGAACTTCTTCCGCAAGCGCTTCAAGCTGATCGGTACGCCGGTGCAGTTCATCTTCCGCGAGGGTGCCAACCCGTACGAGGGCAAGAAGAACGTGCTGACCGAACGGCAGGTCAAGGCCAAGCGGCGCTTGATGAAGCACGTCAAGGGCAAGTGATTCACAGGAAGGCGGCCGCAGGGCCGCCTTTTTCGTTGTGGCGCGTTACGGCGCACTTTCTCAGGCGCTGCCCCACGGCAGCAGCACCCCGCGGAACCTCATCCTGCCCGATGCCAGGCGGTCATAGGCCTCGGTCGCGTGGTCCAGGTCAAACGTCTCGACCATCGGCTTGACCTTGCCGGTGGCGGCAAGCGCCAGCACTTCGCCAAGGTAGTGCTGGCCACCATGGGTGGCGCCGATCACGCGCTGGCGCATCATGTGGAACGGTACGCCGTCGGACGAGATCGAGAAGGGCTGGCTGAAGTCCAGCCCACACAGCACCACGCGTCCATCGACACGCAGGCCGGTCATGGCTTCTTCGGCCGAGCTGAATTCGTTGGTGGTCACCAGCAGCACGTCGGCGCCGCCGATCGCCTTCAGTTCCTTGCCACTGGCAACGACCTGGTCGGCGCCCAACTGCAGGGCAAGTGCATGCTTGTCCGCGGAATGCGTGATGGCGATGGTCTCGAAGCCACAGGCTCTGGACAGCTGCAGGGCGACGTGGCCAAGCCCGCCGATGCCAAGTACCGCGATCTTTTCCCGTGGCTGGGGTGCCGCATCGCGCAGCCCGCTCCAGGTCGTGTAGCCGGCACACATCATCGGCGCCGCATCCACGTAGGAGAGTCCGTCAGGCAGCAGTACCGTGCCTTCGGCGGAGATCGCGATGTACTGGGCATGGCCGCCCTGCGCGGCGAAGCCGGTGGTGCGAGGTGCATCGCAGTTCATCGCCGTCTGTCCGGACAAGGGACGGTTCTCGCGGCAGTAGGGACAACGCCCGCAGGAGGACTGGACCCACGTGGTGCCCACGCGATCGCCCACTCGGCGCGAGTGCACGCCGGCGCCCACCTCCACCACTTCTCCGACTACTTCGTGCCCGGGCGTCTGGGGATAGATGTCGCCACCGTAACCCTGGGTTGCCCATACATCGGTGTAGCACATGCCGGACGCGTGAACCTTGACCAGTACCTGGCCCGCTTCGATCACGGGTACCGGGACGTCCTGTACCTGCCACGGCTTGTTCGGCCCGGTCATCACAACCGCCTTCATCATCTTCATCGTCTTGATCCTGTCTCGGTGGATGAGCGCCGAGGGCCTGCGCCCGCGACAGCGCTGAGCGTAGAATCCGCTGACTATCAAGACAATCGCTTCAATATCTGACGATATGGTGAATCTCATTCAGCAATCGGGTGGGGGTGATCTGGCGGCCTTCACCGCGTTCCTCGCAGTGGCAGCGCACCGCAGCTTCCGCAGTGCGGCGGCGGAGTTGAACATCACCCCGTCGGCGATCAGCCATGCCATCAAGACGCTGGAGCAGCGGCTGGGCGCACGCCTGTTCAATCGCACCACGCGCAGCGTCTCGCTGACCGACGCCGGCGAGCGCCTGGCGGAAAAGCTGCGGCCGGCAATGGCGTCCATTGAGGAGGCGCTGCAGTCGGTGGATACCGAAGCGGGCACGCCGCGTGGCACCGTCCGCATCAATGCCAGCGAAGGGGCCATACGGCTCGTGCTGAAACCGGTGCTTGCACGGTTCCTGCGCCAGTACCCGCAGGTGCATCTGGACATCGTCAGTGACGGCAGGTTGGGCGATATCGTTTCGGACGGTTTTGATGCGGGTATCCGCCTTGCCGAAGCCGTGCCGCGGGACATGGTGGCCGTAGCGGTGACGCCCCCCATGCGGTTCGCGGCGGTTGCCTCACCGGCGTACCTGCACGCGCGTGAACGGCCACTGCGGCCGCTGGATCTGCATCAGCACGACTGCATCCGCTTCCGGTTCGAGAGCGGGGCGATCTATCGCTGGGAGTTCGAGCGCCAGGGCGTCACCGAGCGGGTGAACGTCTCCGGGCCGATCACGCTGACGGACCAGCCGTTGATGGTCGACGCCGCCGTTGACGGCATCGGTATTGCTTTCGTTCCCGAGCATCTGGCGCTGGAGCCGTTGGCCGATGGTCGCCTGCTTCGGTTGCTTGAGGACTGGTGTCCCGAGTTCCCCGGTCTTTCGCTGTACTACCCGGGCCATCGGCATGTTCCTCCCGGGCTGAAAGCGCTCATCGGTGTTCTTCAGCAGCAGGTTGGAAGCAGGCAGCCGGCATAGCGCCTGGCTACGCTTGTGGTGCACATGTAGAGCCGAGCCCATGCTCGGCTGCTTTTCGCGCATTGCCGCGCGCCAGCCGAGCATAGGCTCGGCTCTACAGATCTTGGTCAAGGCGGGTCGATGCCACCTGCGCGATAATGCGGCCATGAGCATTCCAGAGCTTTCCCCCGAGCAGGCGCGTGCGCGCGTGGCCCATGGTGCGGTGCTGATCGACGTGCGCGAGGCGCATGAGCGGGCCGGCGGCATGGCCGAAGGCGCGCGCGGCGTCGCCAAGGGCGAGCTGCTGGCTGACGCGACCGCGCACCTGCCGCTGCCGGAACAGGAAATCCTGCTGATCTGCCAGAGCGGGAAGCGCTCGGCCGATGCGGCGCAGGCGCTGCTGGATGCGGGCTACCCGAACGTGAGCTCCGTCGCGGGCGGCACCGTCGCCTGGCGTGAGTTGTCGCTGCCGCTGGTGCAGCCGCTGACCAGCGCCGCAGACCGCGATTTCTACGACCGCTATTCGCGCCATCTGCTGCTGCCGCAGGTGGGCGAGGCCGGCCAGCGCCGGCTGCAGCAGTCGCGGGTGCTGGTGCTGGGCGCGGGCGGCCTGGGCGCGCCGGCCGGCTTCTATCTGGCGGCGGCCGGGGTAGGGCACCTGCGTTTCGCCGACCACGACCGTGTCGAGCGCAGCAACCTGCATCGGCAGATCGTGCATACCGAGGCCAGCGTCGGCCAACTGAAGGTGGATTCGGCGCGTGAGCGGCTGCTGGCGTTGAACCCGTCCATTGAGGTCGAGGCCGTCCCGGAGCGGGTGACTTCGGAGAACGTGGATCGCCTGTTGCAGGACGTCGACGTGGTGCTGGACGGTTCGGACAACTTCCCGCTGCGCTACCTGCTCAACGACGCCTGCATCAAGCACGCCAAGCCGATGGTTTACGCCGCCATCGAGCGCTTCGATGGCCAGGTGAGCGTGTTCGATGCCGGCCGCCAGCGTGGCGTGGCACCGTGCTATCGCTGCCTGTTCCCGGAGCCGCCGCCGCCGGAGTTCGCGCCGAACTGCTCCGAGGCGGGTGTGCTGGGCGTGCTGCCGGGCCTGGCCGGGGTGCTGCAGGCCACCGAGGTGCTGAAGCTGCTGCTGGGCATCGGCGAGCCGCTGGTGGGGCGCCTGCTGCGCTTTGATGCGCTGGGCATGCGCTTCCGCGAGACCGGCATCGGGCCGGACCCGCAGTGCCCGGTGTGTGCGCCGGGCGTGCCGTTCCCCGGGTACATCGATTACGCCGCGTTTTGTAGGGGTGGGTGAACCGCGTCGGGGCGCCATCCACGCATGGCGTGGATCTGCTGGGGTGGGCGAACCCGGTTGGGGCGCATCCACGCATGGCGTGGAACTACTGTAGAGCCGAGCCTGCGCTCGGCTGCTCTTCGCGCTGAGGCCAGAATCAGCCGAGCGTGGGCTCGGCTCTACAGGTCATGGCTTCGGGATTGTGCCAACCAAGGTTGGCACCTACCGAAGCGCGCGCACGGTTTCAGGATGATGTGCGGGGCCAATCCCGTGATCGTTCCATCTCCAAGACAATAAAACGCAACACACGTGCTATTGCCGTCATCGGTGTTGCTCTATCGTTGAGGCCGATTTCGATTTCCGGGGAACCCACCGCATGGCGGTAGAAGCAGCGACCAGCGAGCTGGTCAAGGTCGTCGCCCTGTTGGGCGCAGCGGTGGTGATGGTGCCGCTGTTCCGTCGGCTCGGCCTGGGCTCGGTGCTGGGCTACTTCGCCGCCGGTCTGGCGATCGGTCCGTTCGGGCTGGGCTGGTTCTCCGACCCGCAAGCGATCCTGCATACCGCCGAACTCGGCGTGGTCATGTTCCTGTTCGTCATCGGCCTGGAAATGCGGCCGTCTCACTTGTGGAGCCTGCGCAAGGAAATCTTCGGCCTGGGCACGCTGCAGATCGTCACCTGCGCGCTGGTGCTGACCAGCATCGCCAAGCTGTTCGGGCTGCCGTGGCAGATCGCCTTCATCGGCGCCACCGGTTTCGTGCTGACCTCCACCGCAGTGGTGATGCAGCTGCTGGCCGAGCGCGGCGACATCGCGTTGCCGTCGGGGCAGAAGATCGTCTCGATCCTGTTGTTCGAAGACCTGCTGATCGTGCCGCTGCTGGCGCTTGTCGCGTGGATGGCGCCGGCTGCCGGCAGTGCCGATGGCGAGGGCTCGCGCTGGATGTCGGTGGCGATCGGCGTGGGCGCCATCGTCGGCCTGGTGCTGGTCGGCCGCTTCCTGCTCAATCCGCTGTTCCGCGTGCTGGCCGAATCGAAGGCGCGCGAAGTGATGACCGCCGCCGCACTGCTGGTGGTGCTGGGTGCGGCGCTGCTGATGCAGCTGTCCGGCCTGTCGATGGCGATGGGCGCGTTCCTGGCCGGCGTGTTGCTGAGCGAATCGACCTTCCGCCACCAGATCGAGGCGGACATCGAACCGTTCCGCGGCATCCTGCTGGGGCTGTTCTTCCTCAGCGTGGGCATGGCACTGGACCTGGGCGTGGTGGCCGGCAACTGGCCGATGATCCTCGGCCTGGTGGTCGCGCTGATGGCGGCCAAGGCGCTGTGCATCTACGTGGTGGCGCGACTGATGGGCAGCGACCATGCGCAGGCGCTGGACCGTGGCGTGTTGATGGCGCAGGGCGGCGAGTTCGCCTTCGTGCTGTTCTCGGCCGCTGCGAGCGCCGGCGTGATCAGCCTGGACATCAATGCCAACTTCACCGCGGTGGTGGTGCTGTCGATGGCGCTGACGCCGCTGGTGGTGCTGGTCTACAAGCGTGTGGCGCCGAAGCCGACCGTCAGCCTGGAAGGCGTGGATACTGCCGATGGCCTGTCCGGCAGCGTGCTGCTGATCGGCTTCGGCCGCTTCGGCCAGGTGGCCAGCCAGTCGCTGCTGGCCCGCGACGTGGACGTGACCATCATCGACAACGATGTGGAGATGATCCACAACGCCGAGCGCTTCGGTTTCAAGATCTATTACGGCGACGGTACCCGCTTGGACGTGCTGCATGCCTCCGGTGCGGGCAGTGCGCGGGCGGTGGCGGTGTGCGTGAACAATGCCGAGGATGCCGACCGCATCGTCGAACTGGTGGCCCATCAGTTCCCGCAGGCCAAGCTGCTGGTGCGCTCGTTCGACCGCGAGCATTCGCTGCGGCTGATCCATGCTGGCGTGGACTTCCAGATCCGCGAAACGTTCGAGTCGGCGCTGCTGTTCGGGCAGGCCGCGCTGGTGGAGCTGGGCGCCGAGGAAGACGACGCGCGCGAGATCGCCGAGCAGATCCGCGAGCGCGATGCCGAACGCTTCGAACTGGAAATGGCCGGCGGCAACCTGCGTGCCGGCGCACACATGGTGTTCGGCACCGCGCTGCCCGGCGTGCCGACGCCGACGCCGTTCACCGCGCCCAAGCGCAAGGCGCGCACGCTCAATGCGGATGACGTGCCGGAAGAAGAAGAGGAATGATCGCCACGCGCCGCGCTTCGCGCTCGCCGGGCATGGCCCGGCGCTACCGGGGTGTCGCGCGATTCGTGGGTAGCGCCGGGCCATGCCCGGCGAGCGCAGCGGGCGATCGCGGCGGTGGGCGAGGGGCCGTGAATCGGGGACAATAGCGTCCCCGCCGCCCCACGCCCGCACCCGATGACCGACTCCGCCCCCCAGCTTCCTGCCCGCATCCTCGATGGCCGCCGTATCGCCGAGGACCTGCTCGACAGCCTGAAGGTGCGGGTCGACGCCCGTGTTGCCGCCGGTGGCAGCCGCCCCGGCCTGGCCGTGGTGCTGGTGGGTGGCGACCCGGCCTCGACCGTGTACGTACGCAACAAGCGCCGCGCCGCCGAGAAGGTGGGCATCGAGGCCTATGACTACGATCTGCCGGCCGGCACCACCGAGGCCGAGCTGCTCGACCTGATCGACCAGCTCAACGCCGACCCGAAGATCAACGGCATCCTGATCCAGCTGCCGCTGCCGGGCATCCCCGATGCGCGCCGGCTGATCCAGCGCATCGACCCGCGCAAGGACGTGGACGGCTTCCACCCGGAAAACGTCGGCCATCTGGCCCTGCGCGAGTTCGGCCTGCGCCCGTGCACCCCGCGCGGCATCACCACGCTGCTGGGCCACACCGACCAGCCGGTACGTGGCCGCAACGCCACCATCGTCGGCGTCAGCAACCACGTTGGCCGGCCGATGGGCCTGGAGCTGCTGATTGCCGGCTGCACCGTCACCAGCTGCCACAAGTTCACCCCCAAGGACGTGCTGGAACAGGCCGTGCGCAACGCCGACATCCTGGTGGTGGCGGTGGGTCGCCCGGGCATCGTGCCGGGCGAGTGGGTGAAGCCGGGTGCGGTGGTGATCGACGTCGGCATCAACCGCTTGGATGACGGCCGCCTGGTGGGCGATGTCGGGTTCGAGGCCGCAGCGCAGCGGGCGAGCTGGATCACCCCGGTGCCGGGCGGCGTGGGCCCGATGACCGTGGCCACGTTGATGCAGAACACGTTGGAAGCGGCGGAAGCCGGGGTCTGAACGGGCTGGACTGCTTGCGCTGGGGCGTGGCAGCGCCGGGCCATGCCCGGCGGATTGTTGCGGCGCCGCTGCGCTCGCCGGGCATGGCCCGGCGCTACCGGGATCGCGTCGATGCCCCGTAATTGCCGCCGGTCCGCATGACCCGCTCTTGGTAGATGCCAACCTTGGTTGGCACACATCTGACGGGGCCGTTGCCCCAGCTGGGGTCCGGAAGCCGGACGGTTCGTGCCAACCAAGGTTGGCACCTACCAAGGGCGGTGCGCCCGCGCGACACTGTGTCGCAGCATTGCCTATTTCCGGCTACCAAAATTACTGTTCTTGGCTGCCAAAACAGGGTAAAATGTCGCGCTTCCCCACATCTCGGGTATGCCGATGCTGCGCATCCAGGCTGAAGCTCTCACCTACGACGACGTCTCGCTCGTCCCCGCTCATTCGACCATCCTGCCCAAGGACGTCAACCTCGAAACGCGGTTGACGCGTGACCTGAAGCTCAAGCTTCCGATCCTGTCCGCCGCCATGGATACCGTCACCGAAGCACGCCTGGCTATCGCCATGGCACAGCTGGGCGGCATGGGCATCATCCACAAGAACCTGAGCGTGGAGCAGCAGGCGGCCGAAGTGGCCAAGGTCAAGAAGTTCGAGGCCGGCGTCATCCGCGACCCGATCACCGTCGGCCCGGAAACCACCATCCGCGACGTGCTGGCCCTGACCCAGGCGCACAACATCTCCGGCGTGCCGGTGGTGGGCAGCGACGGCCTGCTGGCCGGCATCGTGACCCACCGCGACATGCGCTTCGAGACCGAGCTGGACGATCCGGTCCGCCACATCATGACCAAGAAGGATCGCCTGATCACGGTCAAGGAAGGCGCCGCGTCTGATGAAGTGCTGCAGCTGCTGCACCGCAACCGCATCGAAAAGGTGCTGGTGGTCAATGACGAGTTCGCCCTGCGTGGCCTGATCACCGTCAAGGACATCCAGAAGAACACCGACTTCCCGAACGCTGCCAAGGACATCGCCACCCGCCTGCTGGTCGGCGCCGCCGTCGGCGTGGGCGGCGATACCGATCGCCGCGTTGAAGCGCTGGTCGCTGCCGGCGTGGACGTGATCGTGGTTGATACCGCGCACGGCCATTCGCAGGGCGTGCTGGACCGCGTCAGCTGGGTGAAGAAGAACTTCCCGAACGTGCAGGTCATCGGCGGCAACATCTGCACCGGTGAAGCCGCGCTGGCGCTGCTGGACAGCGGCGCGGACGCAGTGAAGGTGGGCATCGGCCCGGGCTCGATCTGCACCACCCGCGTGGTCGCCGGCGTGGGCGTGCCGCAGATCACCGCGATCGACCTGGTGGCCGAAGCGCTGCAGGACCGCATCCCGCTGATCGCCGACGGTGGCATCCGCTACTCCGGCGACATCGGCAAGGCGCTGGCTGCCGGTGCCTCGACCATCATGGTCGGTGGCCTGCTGGCTGGTACCGAGGAATCGCCGGGCGAGACCGAGCTGTTCCAGGGCCGTTCGTACAAGAGCTACCGCGGCATGGGCTCGCTGGCCGCGATGGAGAAGGGGTCCAAGGACCGCTACTTCCAGGACGCCGCCACCGCCGACAAGCTGGTGCCGGAAGGCATCGAAGGCCGCGTGCCGTACCGCGGCCCGGTGGGCGGCATCATCCACCAGCTGATGGGCGGCCTGCGCGCCACCATGGGCTACGTGGGCTGCGCCACCGTCGAGGACATGCGCAGCAAGCCCAAGTTCGTGAAGATCAGCGGCGCCGGCCAGCGCGAGAGCCACGTCCACGACGTGACGATCACCAAAGAGCCGCCGAACTACCGCTCCTGATGCGGGACGAGCAAAGAGGAACGAGGAAGCTGATTCCCGTTCCTCTTTCTCCATCTGCCGCTGAAAAATTCTGACGTTTTCGTTTTCCCTACTGCACTGCCGGGGCGCCATGACCAACATCCATAACGACAAGATCCTCATCCTCGATTTCGGCGCGCAGTACACGCAGCTGATTGCCCGCCGCATCCGCGAGCTGGGCGTCTACTGCGAAATCTGGGCGTGGGACCACAACCCGGCCGAGATCGCCGGCTTTGGCGCCAAGGGCATCATCCTGTCCGGTGGGCCGGAGTCGACCACGCTGCCGGGCGCGCCCGCCGCGCCGCAGGAAGTGTTCGACAGCGGCCTGCCGATCTTCGGCATCTGCTACGGCATGCAGACCCTGGCCGCGCAGCTGGGCGGTGCCACCGAAGCGGCTGACCAGCGCGAATTCGGCCACGCCGAAGTGAACGTGATCAACCCCGATGCGCTGTTCAAGGGCCTGAGCGACCACGGCGGCGAGCCGAAGCTGAATGTCTGGATGAGCCACGGCGACCACGTCTCGGTTGCGCCGCCGGGCTTCACCATCACCGCCACCACCGACCGCATTCCGGTGGCCGCCATGGCCAACGAAGAGAAGCGCTGGTACGGCGTGCAGTTCCACCCGGAAGTGACCCACACCCTGCAGGGCCAGGCGCTGCTGCGCCGCTTCGTGGTGGACGTGTGCGGCTGCCAGACCCTGTGGACCGCCGCCAACATCATCGACGACCAGATCGCCCGCGTGCGCGAACAGGTGGGCGATGACGAAGTGATTTTGGGCCTGTCCGGCGGCGTCGATTCGTCGGTTGTGGCCGCGCTGCTGCACAAGGCCATCGGCGAAAAGCTGACCTGCGTGTTCGTGGATACCGGCCTGCTGCGCTGGCAGGAAGGCGACCAGGTGATGGCGATGTTTGCCGAGCACATGGGCGTGAAGGTGGTGCGCGTGAATGCCGCCGACCGTTACTTCGCCGCGCTGGAAGGCGTGAGCGACCCGGAAGCCAAGCGCAAGATCATCGGCAACCTGTTCGTTGAGATCTTCGACGAAGAGTCGAACAAGCTGAAGAACGCCAAGTGGCTGGCGCAGGGCACCATCTACCCGGACGTGATCGAGTCGGCCGGCAGCAAGACCGGCAAGGCGCATGTGATCAAGAGCCACCACAACGTGGGCGGCCTGCCGGAGCACATGAAGCTGGGCCTGGTGGAGCCGCTGCGCGAGCTGTTCAAGGACGAAGTGCGCCGCCTGGGCGTTGAACTGGGCCTGCCGCGCAGCATGGTCTACCGCCATCCGTTCCCGGGCCCGGGCCTGGGCGTGCGTATCCTAGGCGAAGTGAAGCGCGAATACGCGGAGCTGCTGGCCAAGGCCGATGCGATCTTCATCGATGAGCTGCGCAAGGCGGATCTGTACGACAAGACCAGCCAGGCGTTTGCCGTGTTCCTGCCGGTGAAGTCGGTGGGCGTGGTGGGTGACGCGCGGGCTTATGAGTGGGTGATTGCGCTGCGGGCCGTGGAGACGATTGACTTCATGACGGCGCATTGGGCGCATCTGCCGTATGAGTTCCTGGGGACGGTGAGCAACCGGATCATCAATGAGTTGCGGGGGGTTTCACGGGTTGTCTATGACATCTCGGGGAAGCCGCCGGCGACCATTGAGTGGGAATGAGTTGAAAGAACAGGGGCGCCGAGAGGCGCCCTTGTTGTTTGCGGAAGGAGGTCGTTGTTCGGATCAGGAATAAGCCCGCGCAGAGGGTGCTTGACGGTGATCTGGCGCTGATACAATGTTGCCAGTAGCTCGTCTCATACGTTCCTGACTCGCACAGTTGCAAAACTCGAGGTATTAAGCCCGTCGCGTCGGAAACTGAGTTCTGGTCGGGCTGGATTGATGGCTTTCAGACCAAGAGGGGGCTCGATGGAGCGTATGTGGATGGTGCGTGGCGAAGGCGGCAGCCTGTACGACGCATTTCGGGAGCGCGGTGTGGCTGCCGTGGGCTGGAAGCAGTTGGCGGCTCACGCTAGGCCCGGTGTCGGGCGCAAGCAGTTGATCACCCTGTACCAGTCCGCCGAACCCCTTGCGAAAAATGGCACGGTGGTTTCGGGCGCGTCCCAAGTCTGGCGCTTCGTCAATGACATCCAGGAGGGCGACTGGGTGATCACTTATTCGCCCGCCAATCGTCTGTACTTAATCGGTAATGTCGCTGGACCAGCCGAGCACCACCCCGAGTGGGCCGAGCAAGGCATGCCCCTGGTGCGCAAGGTGCAATGGCAAGCGCAGGAACTACCACGCGACAACTTGGGCACGAGCAGCAAGAACAGCCTGGGTTCGACCCTGACCCTCTTCGAGGTGCCGTCCAGCGCGGCAGCCGAAGTGCTGGCCGCACTGAAGGGTAAACCAGCGGCAGCAGTGGAAGAGGAGGCCGAGGAAGTCGTCGCTGATCCATTGGCGGACATTGAGTCTCAGGCACTGGAACGCATCAAGGATCGGGTCAACGAACTGGACTGGGATGACATGCAGCAATTGGTTGCCGGCATCCTGCGCGCCATGGGCTACAAGACCCAGGTTTCGCCACCTGGCTCCGACCGTGGGAAGGACATCGTGGCCTCGCCGGACGGCTTCGGCTTCGAACACCCGCGCATCGTCGTAGAGGTAAAGCACCGCAAGGGACAGATGGGAAGCCAGGAGATTCGCAGCTTCCTCGGTGGCCGCCACAAGGATGATCGCGGGCTGTATGTCAGTACTGGTGGTTTCACCAAGGATGCTCAATACGAAGCAGATCGCGCCTCCATACCGCTGGCTATGTGGACACTGGACCATGTGGTCCGCGCACTGATCGAGCACTACGACGCCACTGACGCCGAAACCAAACGAGTCGTTCCCTTGAAGAGCTTGTATTGGCCTGCTTGACGCTAGACACATAATTTCTTCTGGCGCGTACTCCCATCTGAGCCAGGACCTTTGAAATAGGAAAACCGTATGACCAGTGCTCAACAACGTGCCGCCCTGCAACGTCAGATTTGGGCCATCGCCAATGACGTGCGTGGCGCAGTCGACGGCTGGGATTTCAAACAGTACGTGCTCGGCACCTTGTTCTATCGCTTCATCAGCGAGAACTTCATTGACTACATCACCGGTGGTGATGAAACGGTCGATTACGCTGCCATGGACGATGACGAGCCGTTGATAGCCGCCGTCAAAGACGATGCCATCAAGACCAAAGGGTATTTCATCTACCCTAGCCAATTGTTTAGCAACGTGGCCGCCAAGGCCAGCACCAACGATAGTCTGAATACCGATCTGGCGCGCATCTTTGCCGCCATCGAGAGTTCCGCCAATGGTTACGCCTCCGAGCAGGACATCAAAGGCCTGTTCGCTGACTTCGACACCACTAGCAACCGCCTGGGCAATACTGTTGCCGATAAGAACAAGCGCTTGGCGGATGTGCTCAAGGGGGTGAGTAAGCTGGAGTTTGGGCGCTTCGATGCGAGCCATATCGACCTGTTTGGCGACGCCTACGAATTTCTCATCTCCAACTACGCCGCAAATGCCGGCAAGTCCGGTGGCGAGTTTTTCACCCCGCAGCATGTATCCAAGCTGATCGCCCAGCTGGCCATGCACAAGCAGACCCGCGTCAACAAGATCTACGACCCGGCGTGCGGCTCCGGCTCGCTGTTGCTGCAAGCCAAAAAGCACTTCGATGCCCATGTCATCGAGGATGGATTCTTCGGCCAGGAGGTGAACCACACCACCTACAACCTGGCGCGGATGAACATGTTTCTGCACAACATCAACTACGATAAGTTCAGCATCCAGTTGGGCGACACACTGCGTCATCCGCACTTTAGTGATGACAAACCCTTCGACGCCATCGTTTCCAACCCGCCGTACTCGGTGAAGTGGATCGGCAGTGATGATCCCACGCTGATCAATGACGACCGCTTTGCCCCGGCCGGCGTGCTGGCACCCAAATCCAAGGCGGACTTCGCTTTCGTGCTGCATGCGCTGAGCTACCTTTCCGCTAAAGGCCGCGCCGCCATCGTTTGCTTCCCCGGCATCTTCTACCGTAGCGGCGCCGAGCAGAAGATTCGCCAATACTTGGTGGACAACAACTATGTGGAAACGGTGATCTCGCTGGCGCCCAACCTGTTCTTCGGCACCACCATCGCCGTGAATATTCTGGTGCTGTCCAAGCACAAGCCGGATACTGCCACCCAGTTCATTGATGCCAGCGCGCTGTTCAAGAAAGGCACCAACAACAACCTGCTGGAAGACGCGCATATCGAGCGGATCATGCGGGTGTTCGACAGCAAGGAAAATGTGGAGCACTTCGCGCTTTCAGTGCCGTTAGAGAAGGTGGCTGCCAACGATTACAATCTGTCGGTCAGCAGTTATGTGGAAGCACGGGACACCCGTGAAGTGGTGGACATTGCCCAGCTGAACATCGCGCTGAACACGACCGTGGCCCGCATCGACCAACTGCGCAAGGATATTGATGTCATCGTGGCGGAGATTGAAGGTGAGGAGTTTGGCGCATGAGTGGCGTGAGCTTCTTGGAGAAACTGCTTGACGGAGTTGGGGTGGAGTGGAAGGCATTGGAATCATGCGCGACTATAGAAAGAGGTCGTCGCGTGACAAAAAGTGCATTGAGTCCGGAAAAGAGGTACCCCGTTTTTAGCGGGGGCGTTACCCCCATGGGGTTTTACGATGACTTCAATCAAAAAAAGAATACAATCACCATTGTTAAGTATGGCACTGCTGGGTTTGTTAATCTCATTGAGGAAGATTTCTGGGCAAATGATGTCTGCTATTGCATAAAACCAGGCTTGGCACTCAACAACAAATATCTTTTTTATTACTTAAAAAGACATCAGTACGACATCCAATCACTGGCAACGGACGCCATTCCAGCACATTTGCCAACAGAAGCGGTTTCGACTTACAAGATCCCTGTCCCCTGCCCAGAAGACACCAAAAGATCACTTGAAATCCAAGCCAAAATTGTCCGCATACTGGACACCTTTACCGAGCTGACCGCCGAGCTGACCGCCGAGCTGACCGCCGAGCTGACCGCCCGAAGAGAACAATACAACTACTATCGCGAGCAGTTGTTGAGTTTTGAAGAGATGGGAGGGGAGGTGGAGTGGAAGGCGCTGGGGGATATTGGTGAGTTTATTCGTGGGAAGCGATTTACCAAGGCTGACTACGTCGAAGAAGGTATCAGCGTCATCCACTACGGTGAAATTTACACCCGATATGGTGTTTGGGCCGACCATGCGTTTTCCAAGGTGCGAGTCGATATGGCTGGGTCGCTGCGCTATGCCGAGCCGGGGGATGTGATATTAACTGATGTTGGCGAAACAGTTGATGATGTCGGTAAAGCAGTAGCGTGGCTCGGGGATGAGAAGGTCGCCATTCACGATCACTGTTATGCATTCCGGCACTCCATGAGCCCGAAGTTTGTTTCCTATTGCATGCAGACGAAGGCTTTTATCGCCAAGAAGGGAAAGTATGTGGCCAGGACCAAGGTCAAAACCTTGCTGATCAATGGGTTTTCAAAGATTAAAATACCTGTCCCATATCCTAATGATCCCGATATGTCGCTGGCGGAACAGATTCGTATCGTTGCCATCCTCGATAATTTTGACACCCTGACCAACTCAATCAGCGAAGGCTTGCCCCGCGAGATCGAGCTGCGCCAGAAGCAATACGAGTACTACCGCGACCTGCTTCTGAGCTTCCCCAAGTCGGAAGAGGCGGTGGCCTAATATGAGCAAGACGCTGACCGAGATCGCCCAGCAGTTGAGAGACGCCGAAAAGAAGGTGCAGCTGATCTACGCCTTCAACGGCACGGGCAAGACACGCCTGTCGCGCGAGTTCAAACAGTTGGTCGCACCAAAGGGCTACGGCGATGAGGAAGTCGATCCGCCAGCGTTGTCGCGCACCAAAATTCTTTACTTCAATGCTTTTACCGAAGACTTGTTCTATTGGGATAACGACCTGACGCTGGACGCGCAGCCCAAACTACGGATTCAACCAAACTCATTTACGAGTTGGCTACTCATGGTACTCCGGGACTTGGGGCAGGACGGCAATATCGTCCGCTATTTTCAGCACTACGCCAGCGACAAGCTGACCCCCCACTTCAACGAAGACTTTTCAGAGGTCACGTTTTCGCTTGAACGGGGTGATGATGAAAGCTCCGGAAACCTCAAGATCTCCAAGGGCGAAGAAGGTAATTTCATCTGGAGCATCTTTTATACGCTGCTGGATCAAGTCATCAGCACGCGCAATGTGCCCGAGCCGGAAGACCGCGAAACGCGGGAGTTTGACGAGATCGAATATGTTTTCATTGACGACCCGGTGAGTTCACTGGACGAGAACCATCTCATCGAACTGGCAGTCAATCTGGCAGGGCTGATCAAGGCTAGTCCAGCCGACCTGAAGTTCGTTATCACCACGCACAGCCCGCTTTTTTACAACGTGCTGCACAATGAGCTTGACCTCAAAAAAGGTGGCAAGAAAGAGGGTTGCTATTTGCTGGATCGTCTTGAAGACGGCACCTTTGATCTGAACGTCAAGTATGGCGATTCCAATAAAAGCTTTTCTTATCACCTCCATCTGCGGCAGGCTCTGGAGCAGGCGATTGCTTCCGACCAGATACAACGCTATCACTTCACCCTGCTGCGCAACCTCTACGAGAAAACCGCCGGTTTTCTGGGGTACCCGCAGTGGTCAGGACTTTTACCTGACGGCAAGCAGGCCTACCTAAACCGCATTATTCAATTCACCAGCCACAGCACGCTGTCCAACGAGAGCATCACCGAGCCAACCCTGCAGGAGAAGCAGACGGTTAAATTTCTGCTGGACCATCTGGTCGCCAACTATGGCTATTGGCAGCAAGAGGAGGCGCGTGGTGCGTGATGGTATGATTATCTCTATTGTTGCGAACCTTGGGAGTGGCAAGGCATGGGTGAGATCACCCGACATAGCCATTACCGACGAGCACTGGTCACCATGAAGCAGCGCATCCAGACATCCCAGAGCTGCTCGGTAGTAGTGTTGAATGCCGCGTTGTTGAACCAGCCGACGGTAGGGGAAATTGGAAGCGCGCTCATAGAGGGGAGCGGAGGGCTCCAAAAAAATGACTGATTACAAGACCATCGCCGAGTCGAACAACTTCATCGTCCTCGATAGATACACCAAGGAGTGGAAGATCGCCGAAAGCTACCAGAGCGAAGGTGATCTAGAGCGTGAGTTCATCCAGGATCTGATCAATCAGGGCTATGAGCTCCAAGCCAGCTTGAAAAATGCCGCGGCGATGTTGGCCAATGTGCGCACGCAGTTGCAATCGCTGAATAGCACCGAATTTTCGGACGGTGAGTGGGCGCGCTTCGTGGAAAGTTGGCTGGACAAGCCCAGTGACAGCATCGTCGATAAGACTCGCAAGATTCAAGATGACCATGTCCACGATTTTGTATTCGATGATGGGCGTATCCAGAACATCTACCTGCTGGACAAGAGGAACCTTGCCCGCAACAAGCTGCAGATCATCAAGCAGTTCGAGCAGGCTGGCAGCCAGGCCAACCGCTATGACGTGACGGTTCTGGTAAACGGCCTGCCGCTGGTGCAGGTCGAGCTGAAAAAGCGCGGCGTGGCGATTCGCGAAGCCTTCAATCAGGTACACCGTTATAGCAAGGAAAGCTTCAATACCGAGCATTCGCTATTCAAATATCTGCAACTGTTCATCATCTCCAACGGCACGGATACGCGCTACTTCGCCAATACCACCCAGCGCAACAAGCATAGCTTCGACTTCACCATGAATTGGGCGCAGGCCGACAATAGCCCAATCAAGGATCTGAAGGACTTCACGGCGACCTTCTTCCAGAGGCGCACCCTGCTTGATGTGTTGCTGACCTATTCGGTGTTCGATGTCAGCAACACTCTGCTGGTCATGCGTCCGTACCAGATCGCCGCCACCGAGCGCATTCTGTGGAAGATCAGGTGCGCCTATCAGGCCAAGCGCTGGAATAGTGCTGAGGGCGGTGGTTATATCTGGCATACCACCGGTTCAGGCAAGACCCTGACCAGCTTCAAGGCGGCGCGCCTGGCTACCGAGCTGGAGTTCATCGACAAAGTGTTCTTCGTGGTGGACCGCAAGGATTTGGATTACCAGACTATGAAGGAGTACCAGCGCTTTTCGCCCGATAGTGTGAACGGCTCGGAGAGCACCGCTGGGCTGAAGCGAAATCTGGACAAGGATGACAACAAGATCATCGTCACCACAATCCAAAAGCTCAATAATCTGATGAAGAGCGAAAGTGACCTGCCGGTGTACAACCAGCAGGTAGTGTTCATTTTCGACGAGTGCCACCGTAGCCAGTTTGGCGAGGCGCAGAAGAACCTGAAGAAGAAATTCAGGAAGTTCTACCAGTTCGGTTTCACCGGTACGCCTATCTTTCCGAAAAATGCGCTGGGTGCGGACACCACCGCCAGCGTGTTCGGCCGTGAGCTGCATTCTTACGTCATCACCGATGCCATCCGCGATGAAAAAGTGCTCAAGTTCAAGGTGGATTACAACGACGTACGTCCGCAGTTCAAAGCCCTCGAAACCGAGCAGGACGAGAAGAAGCTCAGCGCTGCAGAAAACAGGCAGGCCTTGCTGCACCCCATACGCATCCGGGAAATCTCGCAGTACGTTCTGAAGCATTTCCGCCAGAAAACACATCGCTTGCAGGGCAGAGGCAAGGGCTTCAACGCCATGTTTGCGGTGAGTAGCGTCGATGCCGCCAAGGCGTATTACGAGGCGTTCAAGACGCTGCAGAAAGGCAGTGGCAAGCCGTTGAAGATCGCCACTATTTTCTCGTACGCGCCCAATGAAGAGCAGGATGCTATTGGCGATATCGTGGATGAGAGCTTTGAAGTGTCCGCGATGGACAGCAGTGCCAAGGAGTTTTTAAGCGCTGCAATTGACGACTACAACGCTCTATTCAAAAGCAATTTTGGTGTAGACAGCAAGGGCTTCCAGAACTATTACCGCGACCTAGCCAAGCGCGTGAAAGACCAGGAAATCGATCTTTTGATCGTGGTGGGCATGTTCCTGACCGGCTTCGATGCGCCTACGCTGAATACCCTATTCGTGGACAAGAATCTGCGCTATCACGGCCTGATTCAGGCTTATTCGCGCACCAACCGTATCTTTGATGCCACCAAGACCTTTGGCAACATCGTCACCTTCCGCGATCTGGAGCAGGCTACCGTCGATGCCATCACTCTATTTGGCGACAAGAACACGCGCAACGTGGTGCTGGAGAAGAGCTACAAAGAGTACATGGAGGGCTTCACTGACGCGCTGACCGGGGAGGCGCGGCGCGGTTTCGTGGATGTAGTGACTGAGCTCGAGCAGCGCTTCCCCGACGCCGCCAACATCGTCAAGGAGTCAGACAAAAAGGCTTTCGCAAAGTTGTTCGGGGAATATCTGCGCGTGGAGAACGTGCTGCAGAACTTCGATGAGTACGCCAGCCTGAAGGCCTTGCTGAACGTCGACATGAACGACCCGCAGGCTGTCGAGACGTTCAAGGCTGACCACTATCTTGATGACGAGAAGCTAGCTGAGCTGGAGGTCATCCGCTTGCCAGCCGAGCGCAAGATTCAGGACTATCGCTCCACCTACAATGATATCCGTGATTGGCTGCGACGTGAGAAAGCAGGCAACGAGAAAAGCGAGTCCATCGTTGACTGGGATGACGTAGTGTTTGAGGTGGACCTGCTCAAATCGCAGGAAATCAATCTAGATTACATCCTGGAACTGCTCTTCGAAAAGAACAAGAAGGTCAAAGATAAGGCGTCCTTGGTCGAAGAGATGCGCCGGGTCATTCGTGCCAGCCTAGGCAACCGCGCCAAGGAAAGCCTAGTAGTCGACTTCATCAATCAGACCGATCTGGATCGGATTGGTGACAAGGCTAGCGTCATCGATGCCTTCTTCACTTTCGCCCAGTCAGAGCAGCAGCGCGCAGTGCAGGAGTTGATCGGCGACGAGGAACTGAATGAAGAGGCGGCCAAACGCTACATTGCAGCTTCATTGAAACGCGAATTTGCTAGCGATAATGGAACTGAGCTTAATGCCATCTTGCCAAAAATGAGCCCGCTTAATCCGAAATATCTCAAGAAGAAGCAAGATGCTTTTCAAAAGATCGCTGCTTTTGTTGAAAAATTTAAGGGCGTAGGTGGCAATATATGAAGGTGGCGGCAGGGCAGGTCTACGGCATTGGATCAAGTGTTCTCAGACAGAGTGCGCTGCGCTAAGATGAAGTTTGATTGACAATTCGCCCGAAAGTATTGCCTCCACGCAGATCGCTCCATCTCCCGCGTCAGCAAAAGATGTGTGTTTCTGACGGTAAAGGTGACGGTAGAGGCTAATGTCGATCACAGCCAATCCCTTTAACCACGTGGGCTTACGAGGTCCGTTGATGACAGAGTGGGAATGAGTTGAAAGAGCGAGGGCGCCGAGAGGCGCCCTTGTTGTTTTTCGTGTCCGCTATTCATTAGGCAAACAGCAACCGGTGAGGCGGCTGTTCTCCCAAAGAACCCAGCGCCGGCGAGGTAGACTTGGTAGCAGCCCCACCAACGCGCGCTCGGTCCTAGCCAGGCTCACGCGGCGGCCGGGTGACACGTCGTTCTCCGGCCAGGGCAGTCCATCTGCACCCTCGCAGTCGCGCATGCGCTTGAGGATGCCGAGTAGGGAGTTCAGGTCGGGCAGGGGAGTGTCGTCGTTGATGGGCTCAACAACGGTGTACGAGGAGAAGGTGTCGGATTCGCTCATGGCGTCGGTTTCCTTGGCTGTGCTTAACAGCGCCACCGCGTAAGCGGGGTGGCGGACGATGCGTGGCTGCAAACCGGTTGATGCTGCGCAATTGGCCGGTGAGTCCGAAGACTCCCACGCACCGCCCGCCATAAAGGCCGACGGATTGCCCGCCGGCACCGGTTAAGGACGGTGCCGACGGGCAAGCGTAAACAACTTGCGCGTGCATCAAGCGGGTTTGCAGGCCCGTTGCCACCCGTTGTCGGTGGCGCGCCATGGTGTTTACGCCGCCGCTCCGAATGCAAACTGAAATTCGCGAAGAACTCGCGGAATTCGAGAGCGAAGCACGATTGTTGCACGCCCCATTCGTGCAGCGCGCGACGCCACCAGACGCATTCGTGCAGTCGCCCTGTCGATTGCGAATCAAAGTGGCGCAATCGCCCGTATTACAAGCGAATAGCGCGACGGCCTTCTTTACAACAGTTCTTAGTCCGCAGCGGGTGGCAAGGGCGCTCAATCAGCATCAAAAGCGGAAAAGCGGTTCAAACCCGACACCGCTTTCTAATGGCCCACCCGAAACAGATGCTCAGCCATGAAATCAACGAACGCCCGCACTCTGGGCAACAGTTGCCGATTGGATGGCCACAACAGCCAGAAAGAACTGGATACACCGGCCCATTGGTCCAGCACCGTCACCAGGTCTCCGCGATCCAGCGCCGGCCTGACCGCGAAATCCGGCAGGTAGGCGATGCCATGGCCCTCGATGGCCATGTGCCGCAGGGTCTCCAGGTGATTGCTGGTCAAGCTTGCCGCCGGGCGCAGCTCGGCGTCCTCGTCGCCGCGCCGCAGCTGCCATTTTTCCAGCAGGCCACTGCTTGGGATGCGATGCAGGAGGCAAGCGTGGCGAGCGAGATCCTCGGGCCGTTCGGGCGTGCCGTGCTGCTCGAAATAGCCAGGCGCGCCCACGCAGACAAAACGGCTGACCCCCAAGCGCCTGCTCATCAGGCGGGAATCGCTCAAGTCTCCCGTGCGTACTACCGCGTCGAAACCTTCGTCCACGACGTCCACCAGCCGGTCGCTGAAATCCAGGTCGAGTTCGATCTGCGGATAGCGGCTGGCAAAGGCCGACAACACCGGCCACATCAATCCGCTGACCAGCGGCAGGCTCACCCGCAGCCGGCCTTGCGGACTTGCGGTCGTGCTGGCCAGTTCGTTCTCGGCCGCCGCGATTTCGGAAAGGATGCGCCGGCAACGGTCGAGGAACAGCGCGCCTTCCGCTGTGAGGCTCACGCTGCGGGTACTGCGCTGGAACAGGCGCACGCCCAGCTTCTGCTCCAGCCGTGCCACGCCCTTGCTGACTGCCGACGCGGATATGCCCAATCGCTGTCCCGCTGCCGCGAAGCTGCGCAGTTCGGCCACCTGCACAAAGATCGTCATGCCGCTGTGGCTATCCATTTCAACGTTCGATTGATGACAGATCGGTCATGTTAATCATGATCTACGCGCTATTTCTCCATCAAAAGTTCGTTCTTATCCTCAGTTATTCACTGGGAACATCGGACTACCTGATGAGTGCTACTACCGCATCTGCGTCGGACGCGAGGGTTCGCAAGACCCCACTGATCGTGACGGGTTGCCTGACCGCCGCGGTCATCCCGTTGAGCATCGCCAGCCCCGCCGTCGCCGTGCCTTCGATCAATCAGGCGCTGGACGGCAGCGCGGTCGAGCTGGCCTGGGTCATCAACGCCTACATCCTGACCTACGGCAGTGCGACGCTGGCCGCAGGCAGCCTGGCCGACACCTATGGGCGCAAGCGGGTCTGGCTGTCGGGAATGCTGTTGTTCGCCTTGATAACGGCGGCCATTCCGTTCATGCCGTCGGTGTTCTGGGTCGACATCCTCCGGCTCATTCAGGGCATCGGCGCGGCAGCTGCGTTTGCTGGCGCGATGGCTGCGCTTACACAGGAGTTCGACGGACACGCACGCACGCGGGTATTCAGCCTGATCGGTACGACGTTCGGCGCCGGAGCGGCATTCGGTCCATTCCTGGCTGGACTGCTGATCGACACCTTGGGATGGCAATGGGTGTTCTTCCTGCCGGCGCTGGTGGCCTTGCTGGCATCGCTACTCATTGCAGCCTTTGCCCGCGATACACGCGACCCCGATGCCACGGGACTGGACTGGCCCGGCGCCATCAGCTTCACCACCGGTCTGGCCGTGCTGACCTACGGAATCATCCTTGCCCCGGAGCGGGGTTGGAGCGATGCGTGGGTAGTGGCGTGCCTGGCGAGCGCCGCCGTGTTGTTGGCCGCGTTTGTGGTGATCGAACGGCGGCAGACCAAGCCCATGCTCGACCTGTCCCTGTTCGCCAATGCCCGGTTTGTGGGCGTGCAGGTGCTGGCGATTGCGCCGGCCTATGCGTACATCGTGCTGCTGGTCATGCTGCCCGCCCGCTTCATCGGGGTGGAGGGATACAGCGCACTGGCAGCTGGGCAGATGATGATTGCGCTGTCCGCGCCGTTGCTGGTGGTGCCCTTCATTGCCGGCGTGCTGGCGCGCTGGATCAACGTGGGCGTGCTGTCTGGCATTGGCCTGGCCATTGCGGCCGCCGGGCTGGCCTGGTTGGGTCTGACGCTGCACGGCGGTGCGCAGAGCGCGCGTCTGCTGGCGATGCTGGTAATTGGCATCGGCATCGGCCTGCCATGGGGCTTGATGGATGGTTTGGCCGTGAGCGTTGTTGCCAAGGAACGGGCGGGCATGGCGGCGGGAATCTTCAATGCGGTGCGGCTGGCCGGCGACGGGATGGCCCTCGCCGCCGTGGGGGCGATGATGTCCGCCAGCATTTTCTCTGGACTGGTGGCTTCAGTGCCGACGGGTGCATCAGGGCCGGTGGCGAATGTCGATCTGGTTGAAGCATCGAACCGGTTGGCGATGAGTGATCTACAGAATGCCCTGGTGCATTTGCCGACGGCTGGACGGTCGTTGCTGTTGCAGGTCTACGAAGGCGCATTCCGCTTTCAGCTTCTTGTCCTGGCGGGTGCTGCTGCGGCGACGGCAATCCTGGTGTTCGTACTGTTGGGCCGGGTGAAAGGGCGTGAGTGATGGCAGCCTCAATCAACGCGATCCTCAAGCGTGCCGGCATTCCCCACCAGCAACTCAATCATCGCCCGCGCCGCCGCCGACTGCCGCCGATGCGGTGCATAGATCACCGAGAACGGCCTTGACCGCCCCCGCAGCTGCGGCAGCACTTCCACCAGCTGCCCGCGCTGCAATCGCTCGCGCACGATGAACTCATAACTCTGGCAAATCCCAATCCCCTGTTCCGCCAGCGACACCACGCCCAGCACATCGTCGGAGGTCTCGATGGACGAACGCGGCAGCCAGTCCACGTCGCGTCCGCCGTCGCGGAAGATCCATGGTGCCAGCCGTCCGGTGCGCGGCATCACGAAGGGCAGGCACTGGTGCTGCTGCAGGTCGTCCAGCGTCTGCGGCGTGCCGCGGCGCTGCAGGTAGTCCGGTGCGGCCACCAGCATCAGTGGCGCGTCTTCCAGCTTTCGCGCCACCAGCCCGCTGTCCGGTAGCTGGCCCAGGCGGATGGCCAGGTCGAAGCCTTCGGCTACCAGGTCCACGTTGCGGTTGGTGATGTTCAGTTCCACCTGCACCTGCGGGTATTGCTGCGCAAAGCGCGCCAGCACGGGCGGCAGCCGGTAGTGGCCATAGGTGGTGGGCACGCTCAGGCGCACGCGGCCGGCCAGCGCGCCGTCCTGGGCCAGTACGTCGCGCTCGGCATCGTCCAGCAGGCCGAAGGCGGTGCGTACCTGTTCCAGGTAGAGCCGGCCGGCGTCGGTCAGGCCCACGTGGCGGGTGGTTCGCTGCAGCAGCTGCCGGCCCAGCCGCGCTTCCAGGCGGGTGACCGCGCGGCTCAGCACCGAGGGCGTGGTGGACAGCGCCACCGCGCCGGCGGTGAACGAGCCGTGCTCGACCACCGCCAGGAACACCTCCACATCGCCCAGGTAGTCGAACTTGCGGCTCATTTGGCTCTCCGGGGAACAGATGTTTTGCGGTGGGGCCAATTTATCGCCGCTGGGGCGATGAATAAAGTGGCGGCCATTCCCCCGATAGGAGCTCCCCATGAACCTGATGACCCGGCTGGCCGCAGCGCTGGCCCTGACCCTGGTTGCGACCGGCGCGCATGCTGCCAACGTGCTGGTGGTGCTGTCCGACGAAAACCACCTGGACCTGAAGGACGGCAAGGTGCTGTCCACCGGCTTCTATCTCAACGAGTTGATGCAGCCGGTCAAGCTGCTGCTGGACGCGGGCCACGAGGTCACCTTCGCCACGCCGCAGGGGCGGGCGCCGACGGTGGATGCGTCCTCGGTGACGCCGGCGTACTTCGGCAATGATGCCGCGCAGCTGACGCTGCACAAGGAGCTGCTGGAGAAACTGGCGTTGACCTCGCCGACCGCCTCGCCGGTGGTCAGCCTGGCGCGCGTCGAGCAGCAGGGCTACGCGCGTTTCGATGCGGTCTACATTCCCGGTGGCCACGCGCCGATGCAGGATCTGCTGAAGAGCCCGGCGCTGGGCCGGCTGCTGGCCGACTTCCACCAGCGCAACAAGACCACCGCGCTGGTCTGCCACGGACCGATCGCGCTGCTATCCACGTTGCCGTATGCGGGTGGTTTTGTGGCGAAGTTGGAAGCGGGTGCGATGCCGGCTACGCCGAACTGGATCTACAGCGGCTACCAGATGACGGTGATCAGCAACCAGGAAGAAGAGCAGGCCAAGCCGCTGCTGGGCGGTGGTGAGATGAAGTTCTACCCGCAGACCGCGTTGGTGCGGGCGGGTGCGCGGTTCAGCAGCAATGCCACGCCGTGGACGGGGCATGTGGTGGTGGACCGTGAGCTGATTACCGGGCAGAACCCGGCTTCGGCGTTGGAGGTGGGGCAGCGGTTGGTTGAGCGGTTGAAGTAAGTCGGTTTTTTCATCGCCTGCTGCGTCATGGCACCATGGTGGACTGGCTTCGCTCCTTTGGGCGGGGCCGGTTATCCAGGGAATCCATTCAACACGACATGCGTACGTCCGTCCTCTTCATTCTCTCCGCCCTGTGCTTGACCCTGCTGTCTGGCTGCGCCAGCGGGCCGGACTACCACCATTCCAATCGCGAGATCACCGGCGCGTTCGTGGCCGACGACGGCAAGCTGTACCTGCTGCCGGTCTATGACGAGCCAATGCGCTTTGATGCCGCGCCGTTCCGTGATTACCGTGCGCTGATGGACAGCCCGCTGCGCGAGGCCGTGGTCTGCGCGCAGCTGTACTTCCGTGAGGACTGGCGCGTGCAGGCCGACCGGAGCAAGGTGCATGGCAGCTACGCGCTGCTGCTGCGGCCGGAGCAGGTGACGCCGGAACAGGTGGCGCAGTTCAAGCTGGAGCGGTTGGAGATCAGCCCACGTGTGGCCAAGGCCATCGATGGGTTGACGCGCCGGCCGTACATCCTTGAAGCCCGGACCCGTTACGAGCTGGCGGCCAACCCGGACTGCAATCTTTCCAGGCAGGGCGGCAGCTATTACAGCGCGCTGTTCGAGAGTGATGGCGAGCGGGTGACGTTGCCGGACGCTGCTGCGCTGGCGGCGAAGGCGAAGCTGGAGCAGTCGATTACCGCGCGGGCTGAGAGGATTCGGCCGGACGATATGGACAAGCCGGGTGTGGCGACGGCGGCTGGGAAGGTGCTGGGGGCTGCGTTGGTGCCTGTGGCAGTGCCGGTGTTTGTGTTGAGCCTGCCATTCCTGGGGCCGGATCATTGGAAGTGATGGGGCGTTGAGGGAGAGCCATCCACGCATGGCGTGGATCTACTGAGGCAGCGCTAGGCAGTAGGTTCGCTCAGCCCACGCTGGCGGCGCGGATCTGGATATCGTGCTGCACGCGCTGATCTTCCAGCTGCTGCTCAAGCTGGTTGGCGATAGCGCGCTGCTGCGCTTCGCGGCTGACTGCGTCGAATTGCTGCATTGATTCCTCAACCGATGTCTGCGCGGCCAGCTCGGTCGGCATTGCGGCGCGCTGGTGTGCCGGGTCGCTGGGCTCGCCCTGGACCACGAACAGGGTGTGACCGGCGGGCTTGTCTGCGGTGGCGTTGCTCAGCAGTACGTGGTCGACGCGTTGCAGGTCGTTGTCTTGGGCAAGTACCAGCAGGCTCGCGGTCATGCGCTCGCTGGCTTCGTCGTAGGTGCGACCGTGCTTGACGTCCAGCGCGGCGACGCCTTCGCGGACCTGTTGGTAGAGGGCGTGATCGGGATGTTCGGGCTGGGTAGGCAGCAGGGGGGCGGGCGGTGCTTGGGACTCTTGTGAGGCCGTTGCGCTTGAGGGTGGAGCTGCCGGCGCCTCCACTGGCGGTGGCGTGTAAGGACGCGCGTGCTCCGAGACCTTGGGCGCGGAGTCTGTTGTCAGCGGAGCCGCAGCCGGCTCGACTGCTGTGAGGCTGGCCGGAATTTCTGGCTCCGGCTGGATCGGCGCCGGCTTTGCTTCGGCTTCGTGGAGGCGAGCAATTATTGGCGCGGCGTCGACCACTTCGGTCTGGATCGACGGGACCGGGGAGGGGGTGTCCGTTGCAATGGGAGCCTGCGTGGAAGCGTGGCGCTCAATGCCGGAAGCAGACAGCGCAATCGCTTCGGGCTGGGCGCGAGATTGCTCAGCCGGGGGAATGCCAGGTGATGACGCGGGTGGAGAGGGCGTCTGGTGCGCAGGGGAGTCTGCATCCGCACGCGCTTTCTGCTCGCTCGAATCTTCTTGTGTTGGGGGCACTTTAGCCGCGGTTGGCTCGGATCGTGGCGCTTCCGGGCGCGCCGGCTCCTGTACCGGTTCGGCGCGCTTCGGGGGCGTCGGTGCTGCAGGCACAGGAGTGCGATGCTCCTGCACCAGAGGCGGTGCGCTGGGCGCCGGTGCAGCTCGCTCCTCGGCGTGCGCATCGATTACAGCCTGCGGCGTCAGTCGCTCGTCGGCGTGCTCGCCGCGCACCTCGGCTATCGCTGCTGCGGCCAGTTGCTGCGCCTGGGGAGCAGCGACGCCCAGCCGGTTGGCTTCCTGCGTGGCCTGTTCGTAGGCGTCGCGCTCGTTTGCGGTCAGGGCCTCGATACGTCGCTCATGGGAGCCGGGTGTGGGAGCCTCCTGCTGCTGGATCGCCCGGATCTGCGGGTAGGTGTCGTTCAACTCGTCGCGGATATTGCCCTCGGCCAGCGAATCGTAGATCCAGCCGTCATGCAGCCATTCGCCGTCGTTCTGGCGCTGATAAGTGCGTCCATCTGACGCCAGGACGTGATCGGGATGGTTTCGGGCCCAGACCACTTCCTCGGGAATCTCTCCATGCTGGGACCAGCCCTGCGTGGCATATACCTGCTCGTACTGCTTGGCGAAGGCGGCAGAACTACGAGCAGCGTTGAAGGCCATGATGCCTTGAGCGGTCTCATCGAGATGGGCCGCCTTGGCGGCATCGGCCACTTCCACCGTAGTGTTCTTGATGCCGTGCTCAAGGAGCTGATGGACGACTTCACGCCGCCATTCTCCGGTTTCCGGATTGCGCTCCCAGGAGCGTGGCAGTGCGCTGGGTGTGTCGGTGACGTCGCCGGCAATGCTGAAAGGATTGATCGGTTGATCAGGCTCCCGCATCCGCAGGGCAACGGCCAAGCTTGAGGCTTTGTAGTTCAGTTGCTGGGTCAGTTCGGCATCGGCCGTCAGCAGCGTGGTCGCTCCATAGATCGGGCGATCCGCCAGGGTGCCGACGGTGCCTAAGATTTCCCTCTCGCTGTGCGTCCAGCCCTTTTCGGGATGCTCGGGATCAAACGTCCAGACCCTGCGGGTGCTGTCGGCTTGGTTGTTGATCTGGTATTTCTCGATCCATTCGACGATCTCGCTGCTGCCCCAGGCGCCTAACCCGGCACCGATGATGCCGGTGACAATCGCTCCGGGGGCCGACTCGATGCCCAACAGTGTGCCGGCCTTGGCGCCCACGGCTGCGCCGGTCCAAGCGCCGACACTGCGTGCGCCGAAGTCCAATATTGCGGCTTCCGCGCCTGTGCGGTTGTCGCGCGCGTACAGGTCGGCAATCTTTGTCCCTTCCGTGGCGGCTCAACGACGGTCGCTGCTGCGCCGCCGATCACGGCGCCTCGCACCATGTTTGGACGCACACGGATGGTGTGGTCAATGGTTTGCGCTTGGCGAATGTTGGACGCATTGGCTTCAACAACCTTGAGTGCCGCGCGCTCATCGAAAACGGCTGCCGCTGTGGGCGGACTGACCTTGTCGTTGTAGGGCAGGGTGTCCGCAAGCTCGGCGTGCCAGCGCCCTTGTGCGCGCCAGCCATCGCGCAATGATTGGGTGATTCGAGGGTCTTTCAGTCGAGCTTCGCGTTCGGCTACCAGTGCTGCGCCCGGTAGGCGGGTATCGCTATGGCTGTCGTAGACCTGAGCGCCTTCGCGTCCGTAGAGCCGGATCTGGATGCCGGTCTCGGCCTGGACCTTGTCCAGATTGCCGGGCAAGGCTTCGTAGACGTGTTTGCGCACGTCTTCGGGGACGTAGCGGCCGAAGCCAACGCTATCCAGAGAGTCCGCAAAGCGGGCATCCACGCCAAGTTCACTTTCCAGTCGATGTGCGACGACGCCTCGAATCTCTACGTCGTAGCCTTTGGCCTGAAGGTCCTTGATAAGTGTGACCGCACTATCACCGTTGCCGAGCGTGGTATCGAGGATGAGATTCCTACGACCTTCTACTGCTACCGAACGCAGCTCTTTAGCCCATTGGCTAGCGTCTTCGTGGGTATGACCAGCCCATGTGTAAGGATGTTTTTGACTTAGGCCTACAAAGTCGGAGTGCGTCCTACGCAGTTCGTCGGGGTCCACTAGCACCACATCTCCGTCGAATTCGCGAAGAAGCGCCCCGCTCACTTTGCTCTTGCCGGCTCCCGGCTGGCCAGCTAGAACGACCGCCTTGGGGTGAACCTGAGAGCTGGTTTCATTCACGCCACCTTTGGGGATCACCTTCTCTCGAAGCAGCCGAGCATGAGTTTCATGATCCAAGCGGCTGTCCGGAGCGCTCATTTCTCAGCGGTCTCAAAAAACGCGTGAAGCGATTCATCTCCCAACCAATGGCGCTTGAAGGAGGCGGTGAACATCAGCTGTTCTTTTTCCTTTGCTCGGGCAATGACCTGCGGATCGTTAGTTGCCTCGGCATCGGCGAGCTCAATGCGAGCTTCGCGGATGAACCCATCAAGCTTGTCTTCCAAAGCCCAGGCTGCGGCCTCAAAGGGAGGGGTGGACTTAATCCTTCTGTCCTCTACCGAATTCAGAGCCTCCTGCAACTGTTCGATATGCCCCGGATAATCCTTGAACATTTCCCTGAGCTTGGTCGGAACGGGCGGGGAGGGCAGCGTCATGACTTTCACCTTTTCGTCAGATCCATGCAGATTTGAGAGTACCCGCACATGGCTTGGCGGGTCCAATGTCTTTTGCGACATCGGGTCAGCCGCGTTGTCTGAGCCATCTTGGCCCCGGAACCGGCTCATTGGGGTAAGACCGCGTTGAAGGAGAGCATCCACGCATGGCGTGTATCTACTGAAGCTACACTGGCTGCCTACGCCCGATGGAAGCTCGCCCATGTTCAATGGAAAAGTCGCGGTAGTTACCGGCTCCACCAGCGGTATCGGTCTTGGCATTGCCACTGCGCTGGCGCGGCAAGGCGCCGACATCGTGTTGAATGGATTTGGCGATGCGCAGGAGATCGAACGCATCCGCTCCGGCCTGGAAGCAGAGTTCGGTGTACGGGTGGCGCATGATGGCGCCGACCTTTCCCGTGGTGAGGCGGTGCGGGACATGATCGCCCGCGCCGTTGCGACAATGGGGCGTATCGACATCCTGGTGAATAACGCGGGCATCCAGCACACCGCGTCGATTGAGGAGTTTCCCGTAGCGAAGTGGGATGCGATCCTCGCGCTGAATCTCTCGGCGGTGTTCCACTCAACTGCGGCGGCCTTGCCTTACATGAAGCAGCAGGGAGCCGGTCGCATCATCAATATCGCGTCAGTGCATGGGCTGGTTGGGTCAGTGAACAAGTCGGCCTATGTGGCGGCGAAGCACGGCGTGGTTGGATTCACCAAGGTAACGGCGCTGGAGAACGCGGGTACGGGCATCACCGCCAATGCCATCTGCCCGGGGTGGGTGCGAACGGCGCTGGTCGAGCAGCAGATCACCGCATTGGCGGAGCGCGAGGGAACGGATCAGGAGTCCGCTGCTCGCGCGCTGCTGGCTGAAAAGCAGCCTTCGTTGCAGTTTGTGACGCCCGAGCAGCTGGGAGAAATGGTGGTGTTCCTGGCCTCGGATGCTGCGGCGCAGATCACGGGTACAGCGCTGCCGGTGGATGGAGGCTGGACGGCCCGCTAGCTGCTGGCCGGCTGTGCCTTACGTTGCAGCATCGGCAGCGCCACCAGCGTTACCAGGATGGAGAACAACACCAGCGATGAGCCCACCGTGCCGAAGCCAAGGCCACCTTTTTCCATCGGCTTGGTCAGCAGGTCGCCGAAGGTCGCTCCGAACGGACGCGTGAGCACGAAGGCGATCCAGAACAGCACCACCTGGTTGATGCCCTTGATGCGGCTGGCCAACGCGGTAAGGGCGATGAGGCTACCGATCAACAGTGCGCCGCCGGTGAAGCCCAGCCCGGAATCATCGGCGAGGAAATCACCCAGTGCGGTGCCGAGGGTGTTGGAGAACAGCACGGCGGTCCAGTAGAAGCCTTCGGCGCGGCGCGATTCAATGTTGCTGACCGAGATCGATTTTTCCGACAGCCGCCAGGCCAGCAGCACGAGCGCCAGGCAGCCGGCCAGCAGGCTGGCGCCAGTGGCGTAGCCCAACCCCAGCGTGCGGTCGATCAGGTCGGATAGGGTGGTGCCGGCGGTGCTGGTGGCCAGCACTACCGACCAGAACAGCAGCGGGTGGAAGTGCCGTGCCGACAGCTGCAGGGCCAGCAGGCCGGCGAAGATGGTCAGCAGGATGGCCGAACTGGCCACATAGCCCAGGTTGAGCGTCATCGACAGCAGGTCGCCGGCGGTCTCGCCCAGGGTGGTGGCGGCGATCTTCATCACCCAGAAGCCGAGGGTGACCGCCGCCACTTTGCTGTGCAGGGAACCTGTGTCTGAGGCGCTCATCGAGGGTTGCCTGGAATGTCTGCAGGCGATGCTGTGATGGGCGCCGTCGGAGGGCGGTCGGAACCGGGTTCGGTGTGAGTGAGTGCGAGGGCAGCGTTCAGCGTTTGCCCGGCGCGTCGGCCAAGCAACGGCGGATCATCCGATCTTCAACAGTGCGTGGTCGATCAATGGGGTCTCGCCCAAAGTGCTCAACGCGATGCGATGGCTGCAGAACCCGAACGGGATATTCGCGACGGGCTGCACCTTGTGGCATGGCGCGCTTTCGATATCGCGCACTTCGTCGACGGCCAGAGCGAGGGACTCCGCGCCGGCCTGCATCAGCAGCATGGCCGGGCAGCCATGGGCAAACCCGCTCAAGCCGATGGCCTGGCGCAGGTCGACCACCGGCAGGGCGTGGCCGCGCACGGTGAGATGCGGGCGCGCGCTACTGCCGGGGCGATCAAAGGTTTCCGGCCCGCGGATTTCAATCGCGGCTTCGACATCGATGGCAAACAGGTAGGTACCGGCCCGCACAACAACAACTTCAATGAAGGCCGGCGACGACGGGGCCGGTTCACCGGCCGAAGGGGAAGAGGGCTGCAAGAGGAACCTGTGGAAGGGTATTTAGACTGCGTCGCAATGATGCCGTGTTGACGTGACGTAACGCGTGCTTTGCGGGTGAGCGGCCAACACGCGTTGCATGCGTCGTTCAGCGGAATCAAGGCGCCTTCACGGGTTGGCTTGGGCCGGGGCGCGAATTGCCAGCCATGGGCTGGCACTACTGGGGTTTGACGAAGACGTCCAGTCCCTTACCGGTTTCCAGCAGCGACTTCAGGCTCGACAGCACGATCGGCCAGCCCTGACGGATGCCGGTATCCATGCCGCTGCCCGGTTCCAGCTCGTCATGGGTCACCGTCAGCTTGACCATGTCCTCATATGGCACGATCTCGAACGTCACCCGGCTGTAGGCCTTCGGGTTGTCCGCCTGCGAGGCGGCCGCCCAGGTGATCACCAGCCGCGAGGGTGGGGTGTTTTCCACCACGTCGCCTACCAATTCAACCTTGCGTTCGTCATTGGCGCGCACGTGCTGCCAGCGCGAACCGGGCTTCCAGTCCGATACGTTTTCATGGCCCCAGTAAGTGCGGGCAATCTCCGGCCGGGTGATGGCTTCGAACACCTTCTGCGGCGTGGAGGCAATATAGATCACGTGGATGAAACGGGTGGATTCAGTGCTCATCGTCATTCTCCTTCCAGTTCCTGTTTGAGGTCATGCAGCAGGCTCAGGCGCTGCTGCTCGAACTTGCTTACCCAGCGCGTATAGACGTCGTGCAGCGGCACCGGGTTGATGAAGTGCAGCTTCTCGCGGCCACGCCTGACGGTGCTGATCAGGTTGGCGTCTTCCAGCAGCCCCAGGTGCTGGGTGACCGATTGCCGGGCCATCTGCAGGTGCTCGCAGAGCTGCCCGAGCGTCTGCCCGTTGCGCTCGCACAGCAGGTCCAGCAGCGTGCGGCGCGTGGGGTCGGCCAGTGCCTTGAACACCTTGTCTGCATCCATGGGGGGGGCTTCAGTTCCAGTTGTCGATCTTGACGTCGTGCGGGCTGGGCTGACCGCGCCCGGTTTCCAGCAGGGATTTCAGGCTCATCAGGAAGATGGCCCATTTGGTGCTGCAGTGGTGCATGAATTCCACGCGTTCTTTCCAGCCTTCGTGGGTGAACAGCACGATGCAGTAGTCGCCGTCCTGGTGCAGGGCGAAACGCGCGGTGGTGCCGATCCATTCCGGTGGGCCATCGATGAATTCCCACAGCACCAGCTCGTTGGGCTGCAGTTGCAGCAGCTTCATCTGCATGGCGCCGATTTCCTGGCCGTTGGCGGTGAAGCGGGCGGTGACGGTACCGCCGGGGTGGCGGTCGCCGGTGGTGTCTTCGGCCCACCAGGCGGCGATGCCTTCGGGGGTAGCCAGGGCCTGGTAGACCTGGGCCGATGGGGCGTTGATGCCGACTCTGTGTGCGATATCCACCATGACTGCGGCTCCACGGTGGGCGGCGGGGTGCCGTCCGTGGGATCACAATAGGCAGGTAAATGCCTGCATGTCAACTCCGCCGCCGTGGAGCCTGGGCCGGTGGATGCGGCGCCATGGATTTTCGCTGTGGTAGTGCCGGCCGTTGGCCGGCATCCAGGGGGAGTCGGGTGATTGCAGCTGCCGGCCAGCGGCCGGCACTACCGGTTAGCGGGGCGCAATGGACTTTTGGCCGTGGTGGTGACGGCTGCGCGGCGGCATTCTGGGCGGAGCTGGGTGATGGCAGTCGTTCGGGTTCGTTGAATGAAAGGAGCACTACGCGTGAGTGATGCAGGAAAAGAGGTGCTGATGATCCGTCGCGCCAGTGTGGCCGATGCGCCTGCGGTGCTGGGCTTGTTCGATGAGGTGATTGCGTGGTTCGTCGCCATCGGCAACCCGCAGCAGTGGGGCACCGAGGCGTGGTCGTCCATTCCGCGCCGTATCACCCAGGTGACCGATGCCTGCGCACTGCCCGGTGCGTGGGTGGCGGAAACCGCGCAGGGCGAGGTGCGTGCGTTCCTGGCGTTGGGTGAGGCCATGCCGTATGTGCCTGCGGCAACCGAACCCGAGTTGTACGTGCGCGTGCTGATTGCTTCACGCGATGCGCGGGTGCGTGGTATCGGCCGTCGCTTGATGACATTCGCCGACGAGCAGGCGCGCGCGGCGGGCTTGGATTACCTGCGCGTGGATTGCTATGGCGGTGGCAATGGTGAGCTGGTGCGATTCTACGAATCGTGCGGTTACGAGCGGCTGTCGACCTTCAATGTGGATGGCTGGCCGGGACAGGTGTTGGGTCGCCGCCTGTGAGGTAGCTGCGTCACTGCGTCGCAGCCTTTCTGCAGGATGCAGTACATCGGTTCAGCGCTAGAGTGGGCATACCCATCCAGGAAGGAGACGCGCATGTATTACAGCAGTGGCAATTACGAGGCCTTCGCACGCCCGCGCAAGCCGGCGGGCGTGGACAACAAGACGGCGTGGTTCGTCGGCTCGGGCCTGGCCTCGTTGGCCGGTGCGGCGTTCCTGGTGCGCGATGGGCGCATGCCCGGCGAGCGCATCACCATCCTGGAGCAGCAGCAGATTGCCGGTGGCGCGCTGGATGGCCTGAAGGTGCCGGAGAAGGGTTTCGTGATCCGCGGCGGCCGCGAGATGGAAGACCATTTCGAGTGCCTGTGGGATCTGTTCCGCTCGATTCCGTCGCTGGAGATCGACGATGCCAGTGTGCTGGACGAGTTCTACTGGCTGAACAAGGACGACCCGAACTATTCGCTGCAGCGTGCCACGATCAACCGGGGCGAGGACGCGCATACCGATGGCCTGTTCACCCTGAGCGAGCAGGCACAGAAGGACATCATCGCGCTGTTCCTGGCCACCCGCCAGGAGATGGAAAACAAGCGCATCAACGAAGTGCTGGGCCGCGATTTCCTCGACAGCAATTTCTGGTTGTACTGGCGCACGATGTTCGCGTTCGAGGAATGGCACTCGGCGCTGGAGATGAAGCTCTACCTGCATCGCTTCATCCACCATATCGGCGGGCTGCCGGATTTCTCTGCGCTGAAGTTCACCAAGTACAACCAGTACGAATCGCTGGTGCTGCCGCTGGTGAAGTGGCTGCAGAAGCGCGGTGTGCGGTTCCAGTACGGCACCGAGGTGACCGATGTGGACTTCGCGCTGCAGGAAGGGCGCAAGCAGGCCACGCGCATCCACTGGACGCGGGATGGCCAGGCCGGCGGCGTCGATCTGGGCGCGGACGATCTGCTGTTCATGACGATCGGCTCGCTCACCGAGAATTCCGACAACGGCGACCACCACACTGCTGCGCGCTTGAATGAAGGCCCGGCACCGGCGTGGGACCTGTGGCGGCGCATCGCGGCCAAGGACGCGGCGTTCGGGCGCCCGGATGTGTTCGGCGCGCATATACCGGAAACCAAATGGGAATCGGCGACGGTGACCACGTTGGACGCGCGCATTCCGGCGTACATTGAGAAGATCGCCAAGCGCGATCCGTTCAGTGGCAGGGTGGTGACCGGCGGCATCGTGAGCGTGCGCGATTCGCGCTGGCTGATGAGCTGGACGGTGAACCGCCAGCCGCACTTCAAGAACCAGCCGAAGGACCAGATCGTGGTGTGGGTGTATTCGCTGTTCGTGGATACGCCCGGCGATTACGTGAACAAGCCGATGCAGGATTGCACGGGCGAGGAGATCACCCGCGAGTGGCTGTACCACCTGGGCGTGCCGGTGGAAGAGATCGACGAGCTGGCGGCGACCGGGGCGAAGACGGTGCCGGTGATGATGCCGTACATCACCGCGTTCTTCATGCCGCGCCAGGCCGGTGACCGCCCGGACGTAGTGCCGGAAGGCGCGGTGAACTTCGCCTTCATCGGCCAGTTTGCCGAATCGAAGCAGCGCGATTGCATCTTCACCACCGAGTATTCGGTGCGTACGCCGATGGAAGCGGTGTACACCCTGCTGGGCATCGAGCGTGGCGTGCCGGAGGTGTTCAATTCCACCTACGACGTGCGCACGCTGCTGGCGGCCACCGGCCGCTTGCGCGATGGCAAGGAACTGGACATTCCAGGGCCGGCGTTCCTGCGCAACCTGCTGATGAACAAGCTGGACAAGACCCAGATCGGTGGGCTGCTGCGGGAGTTCAATCTGGTGCAGGACGACTGAGCGAGCGGGCCGTTGGTGGCGCCGGGCCATGCCCGGCGGCTTCTTGCGGCGCCGCTTCGCTCGCCGGGCATGGCCCGGCGCTACCGCAACGATGCGCCATCGGTTGAGCGGCTGAGGTATTCCCAGGTGTCGATGCTGTCAGCCATCGACGCCAGCTTCGCCCGCACCAGTTGCACGGCGTCACTGCCCAGCAGCAGATGGCTTGGCGGCGCATCGCTGTCGATGACCTGCAGCATGGCCAGCGCAGCCTTCACCGGATCGCCCAGCTGGTGGCCGCTCTTGGCCTCGCGCGCGCTGCGGATCGGGTCGAACAGCGCGTCGTAGTCGCCGATGCTGCGCGAGGCCCGCACCATCGAACGACCGGCCCAATCGGTGCGGAACGAACCGGGTGCCACGGCGGTCACGTGGATGCCGAACGGCGCGACTTCCTTGCCCAGCACCTCGCTGATGCCTTCCAGCGCGAACTTGCTGCCGCAGTACCAGGCGATGCCGGGCAGGGTGATGAAGCCGCCCATGGAGGTGATGCTGAGGATGTGGCCGCGGCGGCGCGCGCGCATGTGCGGCAGCACGGCCTTGATCAGCGCGGCGGGGCCGAACACGTTCACTTCGAACTGATGGCGCAGCTCGTCCAGCGTGGATTCTTCGAGGATGCCCTCGTGGCCGTAGCCGGCGTTGTTGACCAGCACGTCGATGGCGCCGATGTCGGCTTCGATGGCGATCACCAGTGCATCGATGGCGGCGTCGTCGGTGACGTCCAGCAGGCGGCCGAACGCGCGACCGGGGGCGAGGGCTTCGAAATCCTGACGGGCGGTTTCGCTGCGCACGGTGCCGACCACGCGATGGCCGGCCAGCATCGCTTGCTGTGCGAGGGCGCGGCCGAAGCCGCTGCTGACGCCGGTGATGAGGAGGAGGCGGGATACGGTCATGGACAAGGGCTCGTGGCTGGGGTCTTGCACGTTAGTGGTTGAGTGCGGGGCGGCCCAGGCCTAAGCTTCGGTCGTTCTTGCCTATTCCTATGGGGCACCCGATGCAATTGACCGATGATCCGCTGCAGCATCCCGCACAGGCGCGCATGATCGGCCTGTTGCAGGCGCTGGCGGTGGACGAGGGCTACACGCTGACGGCAGTGCCCGGTGTGCGGCTGCTGCGCTCGAACCGGCCATTGGCGCGCACGCCGGTGCTGTACGACCCGGGCATCGTGATCGTCTGCCAGGGCGTGAAGCGCGGGTATCTGGGCGGGCAGGTCTACCAGTACGACGCGCAGCACTACCTGGCGGTGTCGGTGCCGGTGCCATTCACCATGGAAACCGAGGCCACGGCGGAGGCGCCGCTGCTGGCGATCTACCTGCATCTGGACCTGCAGCTGGCGGCGGATCTGCTGATTGAACTGGGCGAGCGCGCCGCCAGCGCCGAAGCGCCGGCACAAGGCATGATGTCCAGCCCGATGCACGGCGCGATGCAGGCCACCGTGCTGCGGTTGCTGGAGGCGCTGGCCGATCCGTTGGAGGCAGACGTGTTGGGCCCCTCGCTGGTGCGCGAGCTGTATTTCCGGGTGCTGACCGGCGTCCAGGGTGGGGCGATGCGCGAGGCGCTGGCCATGCGTGGGCGCTTCGGCCGCATCGGCAAAGTGCTGCGACATATCCACGCGGCCTATTCGACGGCGCTGGATGTTGATGCGCTGGCAGCGCAGGCGGAGATGAGCGTGGCCACGTTCCATGATCACTTTCGCAGCATTACCGGCACCTCGCCGATGCAGTACGTGAAGTCCACGCGGCTGCACCAGGCGCGGCTGCTGATGCTGCGGCAGGGCATGACGGCTGAGGCGGCATCGTTGGCGGTGGGGTACGCCAGCCCGTCGCAGTTCAATCGGGAGTTCAAGCGCCTGTTCGGGTTGCCGCCGGCGGCCGAGGTGGCGCGCATGCGGCGAATTTTTGCGGTGCCGCCGGCGCCGGTCGACGCGGTGTATGTGTCTTCCCATTGACCGCTGCGCTCGCCGGGCATGGCCCGGCGCTACCAGGGAAGCCCGTGTCAGGTAGCGCCGGGCCATGCCCGGCTAACGAGCCGGTTGACAGGGAGCCTACCTACTAGTAGGTTTGCATCCATGAAAGAGTCACTCTCCCCCAAGGCCCACGAGATCCTGGCTCAGGCCCGTTCGCTGCTGGAAGCCGGTGGCTACAACGGTTTCAGCTATGCCGACGTGTCGGCGCGGGTGAACATCAGCAAGGCCAGCATCCACCACCATTTCCCCAGCAAGGCCGACCTGGTGCGCACGGTGGTGGAGCTGTATCGGGCGGAAGCACTCGAGGGCCTGGCGCTGCTGGACCGGCAGCTGGGCGACCCGTTGCAGGAGCTCAATGCGTACGTGGACTACTGGTCCAGCTGCATTGCCGGTGGCACGGCGTCGTTCTGCATCTGCGCGATGCTGGCCGCCGAGATGCCGATGATTCCGCTGGAAGTTGCCGACGAAGTGCGCGGGCACTTCGAGGATCTGACCAGCTGGTTGACCGCGACGCTCGAGAAGGGCGTGGCCCGCGGCCAGCTGCGCCTGCAGGGCACGCCTGCCGACGAGGCCAAGGCCTTCATGGCGTCGGTGCATGGCGCGATGCTGGCGGCGCGCGGTTTTGGTGATGCAGCGACGTTCGCGGCGCTGGCACGGTTGTCGATTGCCCGGGTGAGTGCGGCGGTCTGAGTGATTCCCGGAAGGCCTGCGCGAAGCGGGTCTTCTTTTTGTCCATTGAATCTACCTACTAGTAGGTTCATAACTCCAGCAGAGGTTGCCATGAGTCATCCGCTTTCTCCCTTGGGCGTCGTACACACCGCGATCAGCCTGGTTCCCATCGTCGCCGGCATTTACGGATTCATCCGCTACCGCGCCATTGCTCCGGCTACGCGCGCGGGCAAGCTCTATCTGCTGGGATTGGTGCTGTCGGTGGTGACGTCGTTCACCGTCTCCAGCACCGGGGGCCTCAACCCTGGTCATGCATTTGGTGTGGTGATCCTGCTGATTGCATTCGGTGGAGTGCTGGCGGCGCGGCTGCGGTTCCTTGGCCGGTTGGCGCCCTATCTGTCCACGTTCGCGCTGTCTTTCAGCTTCCTGCTGTCGCTGGTGCCGGGCGTGAATGAAACGCTGACGCGACTGCCGGTGGCGCATCCGATTGCGGCTGCGCCGCTGGCGCCGGTGATCCTGCAGACGTTGCTGGGGTGTGCGGCGGTGTTTGCGATCGGTTTCGTGGCGCAGTGCTGGCGGATACATGCGCGCAACCCACGCGCACGCGGCTGACGCTGCGCGGAACAGTCCAGGTGATCAGTCTGCCAGCGGTGCTGGTGCGTCTTCACCATAGGTGGCGTTGGCGCTGCCGCACGTTGCGTACGCCGCCGCGTTGGCAGGCAGGCCGGTGGCCTTGATGGCACGCCGCGAATCGCCCGCGGACACTTCCACGTAGCGCTCTGCTGCCAGCGTGTCGTCGGGCAGAACGTAAAGCAGCACGCGCTGCAGGGTGGATTGGCCGTCCAATGGCTGCGGCTGGCGGAATGCAGGAACCTGCACGCGCGCGCTGTGCCATTCCTGCGGTGCGGCGGCGGTCTGCCAGCGAACCTGCAGCGGCTGGTCGAGATTCAACAGCGCAACACCGGTGGCGTGGTTGGACGCCGTGCACGCAGCGGGGGGCGCAGCAATGGGCGCGATGGCTTCGTCGCCGATGTCCAGCGTCGCGCCGTTGATTTCCAGGCGCACGATCGGCGCGGCGCCGTAGTTGTGCGTCCTGAACTGCACCAGCCCTTCCACGCGGCTGCGCTCGAGCTCGTATTCGGTAGCGCCGGCCAGACGCGCCAGTGCGGGGGCAACCTCGACGTGGTCGGCATAGTGGTAGTAGAGGTGGACGATGTCTGGCCCCCCCGATGTGCCCCACACGGGGGTGAGCGCTGTGGTATCCGGATAGGACTGGCGACGCAGTGGCAGGCGGGTGCCGGTGCCCCCGGGCGGGGCGCCGTAATGGTAGTGCTCGATGCCTGGTTTCAGTCGTGCGTTGTCGTAGGGGAAGGCGCTGTCTGCATCGGACTGTGCGTTCGGGTAGCGATGGAAGGCAACGAAGCGCTCGGGACTATCGCCTTGTATCGGCAGGTCGGGCCCGGCACCGGAGTAGGTGGAGGCATAGGGTGAGGTGTCCAGCCACAGTGCATTGCCACTGAGGTTGATGTGCGTTTCTGCGATGGCTGCGCGTGAGCCGCCGGTGGTGGTGTCCACGGTACTGTGCAGCGCGTGCCCCAGCGGAACGATGAGCAGGGCGAGGACAGTGGGCAGGAACATCAGGGCATGCACGCCGCCCGGCACGTGTCCGCGCTCGCGCACCATGTAGCGAACCCAGGCCAGCAGGAGCAGCAGCAGCAGCGGCACGCCAACCCACAGCGCGAGGGTGACCAACGCCACTACGCCCCAGCCGAGATTCGGGGTGCAGACTGCGATCAGGCCGAGCGCGGCGAGGAGGCCGGCCAGGACCAGCGAGACGCCGATACCGAAGCGGTAGTTCCTGTATGGGGTAGCAGTCATCACCGTTCCATCGGCAGGCCGGGGCGTGCCTGCATCTTGCCGGGTGGATGGCTGCGTGGAAAGACCGGGGGGCTGTCAGCAGCTCACCAGCCGGTCGGCGCTGATGCCACTGCGATGCTGGTTGCGGTATTCGATGGGGCTGGCGTCGACCATGCCGCGGAAGTGCCGACGGAACGATTCCTGCGAACCAAAGCCCGCCTGTTCGGCTACCCATTGCAGTGGGCGGTCGGTGGTTTCCAGCAGTTCACGTGCGTAGGCCACGCGCTCGCGGATCAGCCAGTCGATGGGGGACAGGCCGGTGGCTTCGAGGAACTGGCGCTGCAGGGTGCGCTGGCTCAGCGCGGCCTGTTCGGCGAGGCTGCCCAGCGAATGCGGTTCGCGCAGATTGCGCCGCATCCATTCCATCAGTTTCGCCAGCCGCGTGGGCTCGCCCAGCGGGATCGCGCGGCTGACGCGCTGGCTGCGTTCGGCATCGCGCCACGGCGCCAGCACCAGTCGTTCGGCGACCAGGTTGGCTACGCGCGCGCCGTAATCCTTGCGCACCATGTACAGCATCATGTCCATGCCGGTGGCCGACCCGGCCGAGGTGATGATGCTGCCGGCGTCCACATACAGCACGTCGTCGCGTACGTGGATGCGTGGGAATTCGCGGGCCAGCGTTTCGGTGAGCCGCCAGTGGGTGGTGGCCTGGCGACCATCGAGCAGACCGGCCCAGGCGAGCACGAACGCGCCGGAGCAGATGGAAGTGATGCGGGCGCCGCGCGCGTGGGCGCGGGTGAGGGCATCGAGCAGCGCCTGCGGTGGGCGCTCGCTGGGTTCGCGCCAGCCGGGAATGACGATGATGTCGGCGTCGTCGACGGCGCTCAGATCGTAGGGCAGCTGCACCTGTGCGCTGCCGAGCATGCGCAGCGCACCGGGCTCGCCAGCGCAGAGCTGGGTGCGGTACCAGGCCACGCCCAGTTCGGGGCGGATGGGCGCGAACAGGCCGACCGCGCAGCCGAATTCGAACAGGCCCTGGCCGTGGCAGGCCACGATGGCGACGGTGGGCGCGTTCGGTTCGGCAGGCAGGGTGGGCATGGCTTGATGCTACCGACGCCGGCACGTGCCGCTGAGTGGCGCGCGGGCATGAGGTGATGCCCGCGGGGTATATGAAGACCGGGGTCAGATCCTTTCCGCAGGAAGGGCTCTGACCCTGCGGATTCGCGTGTATGGGGTCAGAGCCCTTTCCTTTGGAAAGGGATGCGACCCGGTGTGTGCAGGCTGCGTAAGGTCATTACCAGCAGTCATGTGGCTGGCGCGATGTGACGGTCACATGACGCGATATCCGCTGTTGCGCGTTGGGCGTGGGCCCTTGAATGGAGGCGTGTCTCCGGCCCACCCCCACGAGCCCCCATGCCTGCTGCCCACATTCCTGCGCTGTCCACGCTCTCCCTTCTGATTGCGGCCGCCCTGGCCGCTGCCCCGGCGTATGCGGCTGATGCCGATGCGCCGTCGGCGACCACTGCCACTTCTGCGAACCTTGCCGCGTCCACGCTGGATGCGGTGGTGGTGACCGGTTCGCGTACCAGTACGCGCACGGTGAAAAACAGCTCGACACCGATCGACGTGATTTCCGCCGAGGACCTGGCAGCTACTGGCCAGGCCAATCTGCTTGAAGCCCTGCAGCGCAGCCTGCCGTCGCTCAGCCAGATCGGTGGCTATCAAAGCGACCAGGAAAGCCTGATCCGCGGCTACCAGCTGCGCAACCTGTCGCCGGGTTACACGTTGGTGCTGGTGAACGGCAAGCGCCGCAACGCCAGTGCGTACGTCAGTGGCGCCAACGGCGGCGGCTATCCGGGCCACGCCTGGGCCGATCTGGCGCTGATTCCGGTATCGGCCATCGACCACGTAGAGGTGCTGCGTGATGGCGCATCGGCCATCTACGGTTCGGACGCGATCACCGGGGTGATCAACGTGATCCTGAAATCTCAGGCGCACGGTGGCGATGTGTCGGTGGAGAGCGGGCAGAGCACCGACGGTGACGGCAGCCGCACCAGCGTGCGCGCCAACATCGGTCTGCCCTGGGGCGAGGATGGCTTCATCAACCTGTCCGGCGAGAGCACGCGCCAGCATCATGCGATCCGCACGAGGCGCTACATCGATGGCTACCTGAGCTATCCGGCGGTGGACGGCAACGGCAACCTGGTGGCGCTGCGGCCGAACAACCGGCTGCCGGCCGGGGCGTCGCCGAACCCGGCCGAGGCCGGACGCGATGCCGAGGCCAACATCATCCTCAGCTCGCCGTCGTATGCGTTGAAGGCCTTCGCGGTGAACGTGGGCCATGGGCTGGGTGAGAACGCGCAGTTCTACGCCAATGCGACGGCCAGTGACCGTACCGCGCAGGCGATCCAGAATTTCCGGTTGCCGGCGACGATCTTCACCACCTACCGGGCGCCGGGCGTGCTGAGCGTATTTCCCGACGGCTTCCTGCCGGTGCTGGAAACCAAGGAGAAGCAGTACACCGGCACGGCCGGGGTGAAGGGCCAAGTTGCGGGCTGGGACTACGACGTCAGCCTCACCGGCAACCGCAACACGGTGCGTACCTACACCCGCAATTCGGTGAACTACTCGCTGCCGTACCCTGGCTCGCCCACTGACTTCTACGACGGCAAGCTGGACTACCAGCAGGGCATCGCCAACCTCGACCTGCGTCGCAGCTTCGAGGTGGCGGCCTTCGCCTCGCCGCTGGAAGTAAGTGCCGGTGCCGAGTACCAGCACGAGCAGTACGAGCGCGGGGCAGGGCAGTGGGAGTCGTACACCGGCTTCGGTGCGGCCGCCTTCGTGGGTTATTCCACCGCCGATGCGGTGAAGGCCACCCGCAACAGCAAGGCGGTGTATGCAGGTGCGGCGACCAACATCACCTCGCGCTGGTACCTGGATGCGGCCGCGCGCTGGGAAGACCATTCCGACTTCGGCACGGTGTCGACCGGTCGGTTGACCACGCGCTTCGACTTCACTGATGCACTGGGTGTGCGCGCCACGGTCAGCAATGGCTTCCACGCGCCGAGCCTGGGGGCGCAGTTCTATCAGGCCACCGGCAGCTGCCCGTGCGGTACCACGCTGGTGGCGCAGGTCGCTTCGCCGGCAGCGGTGGCGCTGGGCGCTACCCCGCTGAAGCCGGAGAAGGCCACCAACTACAGCCTCGGTGTGACCTGGGACCCAAGCCCGGCCTTCCATCTGGCGGTGGATGCGTACCAGATCGACATTCGCGGGCAGCTCGGCCAGTCCAGCCAGATCGGCTACAACGCGCAGGACCCGGCGCGGGTGACCGACAACAGCGGCACCGTGCTGACCGCCGCACAGAAGAACACGATTGATGCGCTGCTGGGTACGGCCGGCATCAGCATCCTGCCCGGTGATGCGTTCTACGCCAGCTATTTCACCAACGTGGGCGACACCCGCACGCGCGGTGTGGAGCTGACCCTGGAAGCGAACCAGGAAACGCAGTGGGGCAAGCTGCGCTGGAGCTATGCGGCCAACGTGGGCCGCACCACCATCCAGAAGGTGAGCGCGATTCCGCAGGCGTTGCAGGGGCTGCCGAACATCAACCTGCTGACCAAGTCGAGTGAGTATGCGCTGCGCTTCCGCACGCCGTCGTACACGCAGGTGGCGGGGCTGGGCTGGCAGAACGGGCGCTGGCGCTCGAACGTGGACTTCACTTACTACGGCCCGATCAAGCGCCTTAACAACGGCGTGGAGTACAAGCAGCCGCCGGTGCTGGTGACCAACCTGTCCGGTGGGGTGGAATTGGGTGCGGGTTGGAGCGCTGCGCTGGGCATCAACAACGTGTTCGACAAGCGCACACGCAAAGTGCCCGCATACGCACGCAGCGCCACCGATGTGGCCAGCATCGAGACCACCTGGGACAGCGGTGATGTGCTGAGCAACGTCGGCACGTTCTGGTACGGGCGCGTCAACTACCGGTTCTGAGGTTCATGCAACACGCAGCCGAGCGTGGCTCGGCGCTACATGGGAGCGTTTCATGTCATCTGCATTGAATGTGGTTGCGTTGATTGGTTCGCCGACGACATCGGCCAACTCGCGCACGTTGCTGCTGGTGCGGCATCTGCTGGAAGAACTGCGCGAGCGGGTCAACATCAGCGTGGAGCTGGTCGAGCTGGCGCCGATCGCGCGCTCGCTGGGGCAGGCGCTGCAGCGCAGTGAAGTGGAGCCGCAGGTGGAGCGCGCGCTGGCCACGATTGAATCGGCGCAGCTGCTGGTAGCGGCCACGCCGGTGTATCGCGGGTCCTATCCGGGCCTGTTCAAGCACCTGATCGACTTCATCGAACTGGACGCGCTGGTGGATACGCCGGTGCTGCTGGCCGCCACCGGTGGCAGCGAGCGCCACGCGCTGGTGATCGACCATCAGCTGCGGCCGCTTTTCAGCTTCCTGCAGGCGCATACGTTGCCGATCGGGGTGTATGCCACGCCGGCCGACTTCGACGGCGACTGCATCAACAGCGCTGCACTGCAGGCGCGCATCCAGCTGGCGGCCGAGCGTGCAGCGGGACACGTGGCGCCTCGGGCGGCGGCGCTGCCGGCGCCGCTGCGCAGGATCGCCTAGGACGTGGCGGTGCAGCTACGGCACCTGGCGTTCCTCACGCCCGGAAGCTATCTACCGGAACAACCCCGCGCGGGCCTGGATGCGACGCTGGCGCTGATCGCGTTTGCCGAACAGCTGGGCTATGACGGCGCGTGGGTGCGCCACCGCCACCTGGAACCGGGCATCAGCTCGGCAGCAGTGTTCCTGGCGGCGGCCAGCCAGCACACCACCCGCATCGAGCTGGGCAGTGCGGTGATCCAGCTGGGCTATGAAACACCTTTCCGCCTGGCCGAGGATCTGTCGTTGCTGGATGCGCTGGCCGGTGGCCGGCTGCAGGTGGGAGTCAGTACCGGCGCGCCGCCACACGGGGAACTGGTTGGGTCCTTGCTGTACGACAGCGACCCCGCGCACATCGACTTTTCCCATGGCCGGGTGGCGCGGTTGCTGGAAGCGCTGCGGGGCGAGCCGTTGGGTGATGCGGATGCCGAGGTCGGCAATGCCGCCACGCGCTATCGTCCGCGACTGCAGCCGCAGGCGCCGGGGCTGGTGGACCGGGTCTGGTATGGCGCTGGCTCTCTGCAGTCGGCGCGTTCGGCGGGGGAGCAGGGCCTGCATCTGCTGCTGGGCAACGTCAACCGCGCCGAGCTGAGTGATGACTTCTTCGGTGCCCAGCTGCAGCACCTGCAGGCCTATCGCGCGGCATTGCCGTTGGACAGCCCGCGCCGCGTGGCGGTGGGGCGTGTGCTGGTGCCCACCGATGGTGTGGATGCGGCCACGCGCCAGCGGATCGAGGCCTTCAGTGCGCAGCGGCATGCGCGCACCCTGGCCCCGCAAGGGCCACGCCGCACCATGTTCGCGCCCGACGTGGTCGGCAGCACGGCGCAGATCATCGCGCGGTTGCAGGCCGATCCGCTGCTGCAGCAGGTGGACGAGCTTCGCGTGGAGCTCCCCTATGAGCTGCCCGAGCAGGACTACCGGCGCATCCTCACCACGGTGATCGAGGACATCGCGCCGGCACTGGGCTGGCGCGCGCCTGCACAGGCGGCCTGACGCCGCGAGCGTCCATAACGGCCGGCAGTCTGCTTATTGCCAACCTGCATCTGCATGGCCGGATCCGACCGTGGATTGTCGAGTTCTGGCGCTGGCATCCGGCCGTCCTTCTCTAGCATCGATATCGAAGCGGCAGTGCATTGCCGCCCCCTACGAGGACGATTCCGTGGCTGTAGACGCAACCCACAAACCCATCCTGTTCCTGCTGGACCGCGAGTTCGAGGACGGCCAGTTGCCCGGACAACGCTTCTTCTGCCGGCACAGCCTGCTGCTGGAAGGGGCGCTGTCGAGCATCGATGGCCTCGACGCACAGCTGGATGTGCGCCGCATCGGCTTCAGCCGGCCGCGCCGCGAGGTGATCGCCGAGATCGGCGAGCAGGACCAGTCGCTGCCGAAGCTGGTGCTGCCGCAGGGCGTGGTCAATGAGTACGCCAGTGGTGAGTACCAGCAGCGCCAGTACATCTCCGGTGCCGAGCCGATCCTGGCAGCACTGAACGGCCTGCTGGGCATTCCCGTGGCCCATCCCTGAGCGAGGACGTGACGATGAGCTACCTCACCAGCGTGTTGGACAAGAGCCCGGTGGCCGACGGCAGCACGCCGGAACAGGCGTTGCGCAACAGCCTGCAACTGGCGCAGCGTGCTGAGCAGTTGGGCTATCACCGCTACTGGTTTGCCGAGCACCACGCAGCGCCGACGCTGGCCAGCCCGGCACCGGAAGTACTGGCGGCGTGGGTGCTGGCGCAGACCCGGCGCATCCGCATCGGCAGTGGCGGGGTGATGCTGCGCCACTACGCACCGTACAAGGTGGCCGAGAACTTCAATCTGCTGGCGGCACTGGCGCCAGGGCGCGTGGATCTGGGCGTGGGCAAGGCACCGGGCGGTCTGCCGGCATCGACTGCCGCACTGGCCGCCGGTCGCCCGGCATTCGCCGATTTCGACCAGCAGCTGCGCGACCTGGAAGGATATCTGTCCGATGCACAGGCTGATGCGCAGGCGCGGCCGATTCCGCAGACGGCGCCGGAGCGCTTCCTGCTGGGCGCAAGCCCGCAGAGCGCGCGGCAGGCGGCCGAACTGGGCTGGCGCTTCGTGTATGCCGCGCACTTCGACGGCGACCCGAAACACATCGAGGCCGCCTTCGAGGCGTATCGCGCGGTGTCCACGCACGCGCCGCTGCTGGCAACGGTGGCCTTCGCCGCGCCCACCAGCGAGGCTGCTGCGCGCCATATCGGCGCGTTGCGGGTCTACAAGCTGCACCTCGGCCCCGGACAAGCGGTGAACCTGCCCAGCCCCGAGGCCGCTGCCGAGTACGCACGGCAGGTGGGTGTCACTGACTTCCGCGTCGAAGAAACACGCCCCAGCGTGCTCTCTGGCGACGCGCAGCACGTACGCAGCGAGCTGGATGCGCTGCACCGGCGCTTCGGCGTGGGTGAATTCATCCTCGACGCGCCGGTGGCCGACCTCGACGCACGCCTGACGTCCCTTGAACTGCTGTCGCCCGCACCCCGCGCGGCGGTGGCCTGACTGCTGGAGCGACCCCATGAGCACGACCCCGCGTCCCATCCCGTTCGGCATCATGCTGCAGGGCCCCGGCAGCCACATGCACGCCTGGAAGCATCCGTCCAATGCGCCTGATGCCAGCGTCAACCTTGGCTATTACATCGACATCGCGCGTACCGCCGAGGACAACGGCATCGCCTTCGGCTTCGTTGCTGACGGCCTGTACATCAACGAGAAGTCGATCCCGCATTTCCTCAACCGTTTCGAGCCGATCTCGCTGCTGTCGGCACTGGCGACGGCAACGAAGAAGATCGGTCTGGCCGGCACGCTGTCCACGTCGTACAGCGATCCGTTCACCGTAGCCCGCCAGTTCGCCTCGCTGGACCTGCTCAGCGGTGGCCGTGCCGGCTGGAACGTGGTGACCTCGCCGCTGGAAGGTTCGGGCCGCAACTACGGCCGCCCGCATCCGGAACACGCGCTGCGCTACCAGATTGCCGATGAGTACCTTGAGGTGGTGCAGGGCCTGTGGGATTCGTGGGATGACGATGCGTTCGTGCGCGACCGCGACAGCGGCACGTTCTTCGCACCGGAGAAGTTCCGTCGCCTCGACCACAAGGGCCGCTTCTTCCAGGTGGAAGGTCCGCTCAACATCCAGCGCTCGCCGCAGGGGCAGCCGGTGATCTTCCAGGCCGGTTCGTCCGACGATGGCATTGCGCTGGCAGGCAAGTATGCCGATGCGGTGTTCACCCACGCGCCGTCGCTGGAGGAGACCCGTGCATTCACCCAGAAGGTGAAGAACTCGGCGATCGCCCATGGCCGCAGTACCGGTGACGTCAAGATCTTCCCCGGCATCGGCCCGATCGTCGGACGTACGGCGGAAGAAGCCGAAGCCAAGTACCAGGCGATTGCCGCGCTGGCCGGGCTGGACGATGCACTGGCGTATCTCGGCCGCTTCTTCGACCACCATGATTTCAGCCAGTACGACCCGGATGCGCCGTTCCCGGAGCTGGGCGATATCGGTGCCAATTCCTTCCGCTCCACCACTGACCGCATCAAGCAGGACGCGCGTGAGCAGGGCCTGAGCCTGCGCCAGGTGGCACTGCAGGCGGTGAGCCCGCGGCCGAACTTCATTGGTACGCCGGAGCATGTGGCCGATGAGCTGATCCGGTGGTTCGACGCCGGTGCCAGCGATGGCTTCATCCTCGGCTTCGCCGCGCAGCGCGAAGGCCTGGATGATTTCGTGACCCTTGTGCTGCCCTTGCTGGAAGCGCGCGGCTACCACCGCAGTGAGCTCGAAGGAGAGACTCTGCGCGACCACCTGGGCCTGCCACGCAAGGCGAGCCGTTATGCGACCGACGCCGAGCCGGCGCGGAAGGTGGGATAAGGCGATGAGCGGAGATACCTCGGTAGCGCCGGGCCATGCCCGGAGCAATTCGCCGGCAACGGGCGTACTGCCCGAGATCGCGGCACGTGCCGACGAGGCCATCGCGATCCGCCATGACCTGCACCAGCACCCGGAACTGGCCTTCGAAGAACACCGCACCAGTGCCCGCGTGGCGGAACTGCTGCAGCAATGGGGCTACGCGGTCAGCACCGGCATCGGTGGCACCGGCGTGGTCGGTACGCTGCAGCGCGGGCAGGGCAGTCGCCGGTTGGGCCTGCGCGCCGACATCGATGCGCTGCCGATCCATGAAGAATCCGGGCTGGCCTATGCCAGCCAGCGCGAAGGCCTGATGCACGCCTGCGGCCACGATGGCCACACCGCCATCCTGCTCTCGGCCGCCCACTACCTGGCACACCACGGGCGATTCGATGGCACGTTGCAGTTGGTGTTCCAGCCGGCCGAGGAAACCGGGTCGGGTGCTTCGAAGATGATCGCCGATGGCCTGTTCGAACGCTTCCCGGTTGATGCCATCTATGGCCTGCACAACTGGCCGGGCGTGCCGGTGGGACACTTCGGCTTCGTCGACGGACCGGCGATGGCTTCGGTGGACTGGGCGCGGCTGCGGGTGATCGGCAAGGGTGGCCACGGCGCCGAGCCGCAGGGCAGCGTCGACCCGATCCTGGCCGCTGCACACATCATCACCGCGCTGCAGAGCGTGGTGTCGCGCAATGTCGATCCGCGGCAGATGGGCGTGGTCACCGTGGGTTCGATCCATGGTGGGCAGGCCGCCAACGTGATTCCCGATGTGGTCGAGCTGAAGCTGACCGTGCGTGCGTACCTGCCGGAGGTGCGCGATACCCTGCGCCGACGGGTCACCGACATTGCCGAGCAGACCGCCGCTGCGTTTGGCGCGCGTGCCGAGATCGAATTCCCGCGCGGCTTCCCCAGCGTAATCAATCATCCGGAGCAGACGGCGTACATCCGCGAGGTGGCGGTGCAGGGCTTCGGCGCCGGGCAGGTGGTGGAGGCCTTCGCACCGCGTACCGCCAGCGAGGACTTCGCCTTCCTGCTGCAGGCGCGGCCGGGCAGTTTCGTGTTCGTCGGTAACGGCGACAGCGCGCCGCTGCACAGCCCGCGCTATGTGTTCAATGATGCGGCCATCGCCCCCGCGGCCAGTCTGTGGGCGCGTTTGGCCGAGCACTACCTGGTGGAGGACGTGGCATGAGCGTGCGGTACGACAACGATCGCTTCCTGTACACCGCGGTGGATGACCCGCTGGCGCGGCCGTTGTTTGATGGTCTGGAGCAGGAATATGACAACCGCTACGCGGACGTGCGCCGTCGGATTGGTGGCAGCGCCCGCGAAGAGCTGCAGCGCTATCCTGCGGAGGCCTTCGCGGCCCCGGTGGGTGCGTTCGTGCTGCTGCTGCGCGACGGCGTGGCAATCTCCGGCGGCGCGTTCATGCCGCATCGCGATGAGGATACCGCCGAATTCAAACGCATCTGGACGCTGCCCGGTCTGCGCCGGCAGGGCATCGCCCGCCGCGTACTGCAGGAACTGGAAGACCAGGCTGCGCGGCAGGGCTATCGACGCGTGTTCCTGACCACCGGCTTCCGCCAGCCGGAGGCGGTCGGCCTGTACCTCAGTCATGGCTACACCGCGCTGTTCGATCTGGATGCGGATCCGGAAACCATCGCGCATCTGCCGTTCGAAAAACAGCTGGTGCCGCAGCCGCAGCTGGACGTCGCGCCCGCCATCGCACTGCACGGAGCGGTGGCATGAGCACACCGTCCACCGCTATCGAGGGCATTCCCCGCCAGCCGGCCACGGCGCTGAAGATCGTGCCGGCGCGGCACCCGCTGCAGGTGATCGGTACGGTGCTGGCACTGGCGCTGATCCTGATCGGGCTGCAGTCGGTGCTGGGCAATCCGCGCTGGGGCTGGGGCACGTTCGCCGAATGGTTCTTCGCCCGCCCGATACTGGCAGGGCTGGGGCGCACGTTGCTGCTGACCGCGCTCGGTACCGGCCTCGGCTTCGCGCTGGGCACACTGTTGGCCTTGGCCCGCGTCTCCGGCTCACCGCTGCTGTCGGCGGTGTCGTGGGGCTACGTGTGGCTGTTCCGTTCGATTCCGCTGCTGGTGCTGTTGCTGCTGCTGAACAACCTGGGCTACCTGTACAGCACCATCGAACTGGGCGTGCCGTTCACCGGCATCAGCCTGTTCTCGTACCCGACCACGCAGTTGATCGGCGTGTTCACTGCGGCGGTACTCGGCCTCACCTTGAACCAGGCGGCGTTCTCGGCGGAGGTGATCCGTGGCGGCATCCTGTCGGTCGACCACGGCCAGTACGAAGCGGCCGCAGCGTTGGGCCTGCCGCGCGGCCGACAGGTGCGCCGCATCATCCTGCCGCAGGCGATGCGTTCGATCCTGCCGGCGGCGTTCAACGATGTGATCGGGCTGGCCAAGAGCACCTCGGTGGTCTATGTGCTGGCGCTGCCGGAGCTGTTCTACACCGTGCAGGTGATCTACCGCCGCAACCTGGAGGTGGTGCCGCTGCTGATGGTGGCCACGGTCTGGTACCTGGTGATCCTGACGGTGCTGTCGCTGCTGCAGCGGCGGGTGGAGCAGCGTTTCGCGCGTGGCCAGCTGCAGCATGAGCGCAACGTGTCGCGGGTACCGTCGACGCCACCGCGCCCGGTGGTGCCGGCCATTGCACGCGTACCCAGCCGAGCGGCTTTTGCCGTGCCGATCGAGGCGGGCACGGGCGCCGCCGTTTCATTGCAGGGTGTGGGCAAGGCCTTCGGCGAGCAGACGGTGCTGGATGACGTGCACCTGGAACTGAAGGCGGGCAGCGTGACCGTGCTGATCGGTCCGTCCGGTGCCGGCAAGTCCACGCTGCTGCGGCTGATCAATCATCTTGAACGCGCTGACAGTGGCTTCGTAACGGTGGGCGGCCAGCTGATCGGCTACCGCCGAGACGGCGACACCTTGTACGAGCTGCCGGAAGGCGAGATCCGCCGTCGCCGCGCCGAAGTCGGCATGGTGTTCCAGGGCTTCAACCTGTTCCCGCACATGACCGCGCTGGAGAACATCATCGAAGCGCCCATCGCCGTGCGCGGCATTTCGCGTGCACAGGCCGAGCAGCAGGCGCGCACCCTGCTGGAGCGGGTGGGGTTGGCCGACAAGGCCGATGCCTTCCCGCGCCAGCTGTCCGGTGGCCAGCAGCAGCGCGTGGCCATTGCCCGCGCGCTGGCGCTGCAGCCGAAGGTGCTGCTGTTCGACGAGCCGACCTCCGCGCTGGACCCGGAGCTGGTGTCGGAGGTGCTGAGCGTGATCGAGGAGCTGGCCAGTTCCGGCACCACGTTGGTGATCGTCACCCACGAACTGGGCTTCGCCCGGCGTGTGGCCGACCACGTGGTGATGATGGACCAGGGTCGGGTGATCGAGCAGGGCACGCCGGACGCGCTGTTTGAAAACCCGCGCCAGCAACGCACCGCCGATTTCCTGGCCAAGACCCTGTAACCCCTTTCGAGAAACCCCATGAGCCCAGCATCGCAGCGACGTCCCGCACGCAGCACCCTGTTGATCGTCGGTGTGCTGGTCATCGGCATCGCCGGCATCGTCTACTCACGCGTACGCCAGGGCCCCGATGGCGTGCCTGTTGCGGCGACATCGCTGGCAGCCAGCAACGCGGAGATACTGAAGGGCACGCCCGATCCGAAGGCGCAGGCACTGATTCCGGCCGGCTACCGTTTCGTCACCCCGGGTGCCTTCACCATCGCCACCCATCCCGGCCAGCTGCCGTTGGCCGACTACGGTGCCGACAGCAAGGAAGTGGTGGGCGTGGAGCCCGATATCGCACGATTGATCGCAGACGGCCTCGGCCTGAAGCTGGTGGTGGTGCCGGTGGCCTGGGCCGACTGGCCGCTGGGGCTGGAATCGGGCAAGTACGATGCGGTGCTGTCGAACGTGACGGTCACCGAAGAGCGCAAGAAGAAGTTCGATTTCTCCAGCTACCGTTTCGACCTGCTGGGCATCTACACCCGCACCGATGGACCGATCCAGAAGATCGCCACGCCCGCCGACGTGGCCGGGCTGAAAGTGGTTGTGGGCGCCAGCACCAACCAGGACCAGATCCTGCGCCAATGGGACAAGCAGAACATCGCCGCGGGCCTGAAACCGGTGGAGTACCAGTACTTCGATGACGCAGTGATCGGGCGGCTGGCGGTGATCACCGGTCGCGCGGATGTATCGTTCGAGCCGAATGCCACCGGTGCCTATTCGGCACGCGATGGCAAGGTGCGCCGGGTCGGCCTGTTCCCGGGCGGCTGGCCGGATGCGGCGGCGATCTCGGTGACCACCCGCAAGGGCAGCGGTCTGGCCGATGCAGTGACCCAGGCCCTGAACACGCAGATCAGCAGCGGTACCTACGCGAAGGTGTTGGCACGCTGGAACGTGGCCGAAGAAGCGGTGCCGCAGTCGCAGACCAATCCGCCGGGGCTGCCGGGGTTCTAGCGATGCCGCTTGGTAGGCGTCGAGCTTGCTCGACGGAAGGCATGCCGACCAAGGTCGGCCTCTACCGGAGGGCGTGCCAACCAACGGTTGGCACCCACCGGAATGCGAGGCGGGGCATGCCGACCAAGGTCGGCCTCTACCGGGGTCAGGACTGCCAATCAATGTGTTCCGGACGGGCGCCTGCATTGCCGTGAAAGAAACTGATCGCGGCAAAGCACGCTTCGACGTCGATGCACCATGCCAGCGGATATCCATCCACCTGGCCGTTGTCGAGCCGGAAATAGGCGTTGCCGGCGCGATGTTCGTTTCCGCAGGAATGGAAGCCGCCGTCGCCCGGCTCGTGCAGGTACATCAGCCACGCGTGTTCCGCATTGCGCAGCATGCACAGCGTTGGCCCATCGGGCACCGATGCCCACAGCTCGAACTGGGGCATCGATGCGGCCAGCGCCAGTGCGCTGGCCAGCTGTTCGTCGGTCGTGGCGGCAACCGGGCCGCCATTGAGTAGAAGTTCGATCACTTCGGTTCCTGCAGGGGCGTCATTACCAGCGTGCCTCAAGCATACGGAACGGGCCATCGAGCAGCACCCCGTCCTTGTCGAAGTTCTGTACCGATCGCCCATCGACGCGCACGTCCTTCGGCAGGGTGCGGCTCGGCCACCACACACGTACCGGGCTGCCCTTGCGCAGTCCCTTGCCGAGCGAGACCTGCAGCGTTCCATCGCGTTGGCGCGCCTGCATCTGCAGGGTGCCATAGGCAGTGGGCAGGCGGTCCACGGCCAGGCCTTCACCGGCCACCCAGGAAGGCGGCGTGCCCGGCAGCAGCGACAGCGCATCATCGTCCTCGCGCATCAGCATGCCGAACAGGGTGCGGCCGTATTCGGCGCCGATCCAGGTGTGCGGCATGTCGCCCAGGTAGCGTGGGAAACGCAGCCGCGAATGCACGACCTCGGCCAGAACCTGCCATTCCAGCGGTCTGCGATCGTGCAGCAGGCCCTGCAGCAGCTCATCGGCCGCTTCAGGCTGGCCCAGGTGCACGTAGCTCAGCACGTTGCGGATTTCATACGGCGTGTAGGCATACAGCGCACCGGGCTGGTTGCGCTTGCGCACATCGTCCAGGTAGCGGGCGAAGGTGGTGCGCAGGGCCTCGGCGGGCAGCACGCTCTGCGCACCGGTCGGGTCGAGTGCGATCGACACACCGGTCGGGTCGCCGTCGCCCAGGTCGGCCGATGATGGAATGAAGTCGATGCCCTTCCATGCCATGGTTGCGCGGATCGACGCATGCAGTGCGTCATACAACGCCTTGTACTGTTCGCGCGCCCACTTCGCGGTTTCGTGGTCGCCCAGTGACTCGGCCAGCCACGCGCCGTCATGCCAGCCCTTCAGACCCCAGTAGTCGTCCCAGTAGCTGTGGGTGGGCGAGGGGTAGCCCTCGTGGCTGATCGACGGCGCAAGAATGCCGGCGAAGCGCTCCGGTGCAGGCTGGTCGGCCATGTAACCCGGCACCAGCGTGCGTTCGCGCAGTTCCTGCAGGAAGCGCAGCGCGGCCTTCACCTTGGGCAGATAGGCACGTACGCTTTCGGGCCCGCCATCCAGCCGTGCGACGTCGGCCACCAGGGTGACGTACTGGCCTTGGCTGTCGTACTCGATGTCCGAGCCGAAGCCGGTATTGACGCTGCCATCGTCGTTGAGGATGGGCGACACCAGGCCGTTGCCGTGCACGCCATGTTCGCTGTACCAGGCCAGGTAGTCGCGCGCGACCTTGGCTTCGCCCATGCGCAGCAGCACGGCCGAGGTGGCCATGCCGTCGCGGATGAAGGAACGGTTGTAGTTGCGTGGGCCGGGCTGCATCGCCGGGCCGGTCTGGTTGATCAGCATGTACGCGGCCTGCGCGCGCAGCATGTCCACCAGCGACGGATCGGGCAGGCGCAGGCCGACCTGGCCCAGGCGTGCCTGCCAATCGGCGGAGGCACGGCTGGCCAGCGTGTCGAAGGCCTTGTCGCCATCGCGCGGCAACGATGTGAGGTCGAGGGTCGGTGCTTGCGGCAGCACGCCATTGGCATCGGCGGTGGCGGTGCCAAGTGGGAAGGCCACCACCACCGCATCGCTGGCACCGGGGGCCAGGCTGACGCGATAGCTCAACGCCGCCGCTGCCAGGCCTGCGCCGTCGCTTGCCTGCTGTGCGGCAGGCAGTTGCCCGCTGGCGATGGCCGACGTGATCTCGGTGTCGCCTTCGTTGCCGAAGGGCGCGGCGCCGGCGGCATCCACCGCAGTGAGTGACTGCAGCAGCGTGCGGCCATTGACGCGCACGGCGTTGCCTGCAACGGCCACCTCGCGGATCGGCGACAGCCCGCCGTTCTGCCACGGCGGGTTCATCTGCATCGGTCGCACTGCGAGGGTCAGCGTGCCTTCGATCGCCGTGCTGCCGGTGTTGCGCAGGCGATGGCGCACGAAGGTGACCGGTTGCCCGTCGCGCTCGATGGCGAAGGCTTCGCTGCGTAGTTCCAGCCCCGGTTGCGGCGACCAGGTGGCCGATGGCATCGGCTTCCAGCCATCGCGAAGGGCGTGCTGCACGGGGTGTTCGGCGGCACCCGCCGCGCGGCCATCGGCACTGCGCCAGATCGGCTGCACCAGCGGCGCACCCTTGTAGGCCTCGATGTTGCCGTACTCGTCGAAGATCGATTTCTGCCGGCCCGCGTGCACACCCACCGCGGTCCAGTAGGTCTGCTGCATGTGCAGCGACGCGGGGAACAAGGCGCGCTGCGCGCCGCTGGCGGCGATCTGGTAGCGCTTCATCGGCGTCATCACCGCCTTCGGGCCGAGCAGGCGGAGGCGCTTGATCTGCGGTGCATCGCCTTCCACGGTCAGCCGCAGCGCCTGCAGATCGAGCGGGGCGTCGGCCGCCAGCCAACTCTGCTGCCGGCTCGCTGCCTGCGCATCGCGCGCCAGTTCGTGCCAGTGGCCCTTCGCATCCTGTGCCTGCAGGCGTGCAGCGCCGTGCACGTTGGCCCAGTCCACCGCCAGCCCGGTGCTCGGCTGCGCACGGGGCAGGGTGATGTCGAGCATGTGGATGCCGCCCTTGCCAGCGGGGATGGCAACCGAGCCGCCGCCCTGCCACAACGCAGCAGACTGGGCGGCATCCAGCCCGGTTATCCGTGCAGTGAGCGCGGTGTCGAGCGGTTCCATTTCGAAGATGGAGACGCCCCAGTCGGAGGTGCGCTGCGGGCTGGCCAGGCGCAGGTAGCGGGCCTGGCGCGGTGCAAAGTACAGGGTCTCGATACCGCCCAGTGAATCGGCCATGACGTAGGCGGTCTGCCACTGCTTGCCATCGAGGGAGGTCTGCAGTGAATAGCCTTCGGGGTTGGAAACGTCCCAGGTGAGGCGGGTACCGGCCAGCATTGCCGGTTTGCCGAGATCGATCTGGAACCAGTGGCCGGGACTGAACGCGCCACCGGTCACCGTCTTCGGATCGTTGTCGATCAGGTGGCTGATCGCCATCGCCGGAACCTGCTGCGATGACGCGCTGGCCTGCCATTGCGCACGAGGTGGCAGGTTCTGTGCGCTTACGGCTGCAGCCAGTGCGAGGGTCGGCAGCAGCAGGGCCAGGGCAAGGCGCCGGTTCGGCGGGCAGGGAGCGGTCCAGCGGTCGGCGCACAACGTCATTGCGAAGGCCTCACATCAGCAGGGCCCGGGAACGGGCGGGCCTACGCTAGCAAGGGATGTAACCGGTTACATGACGCGTCGCAATATTTCCCGGACATGCTCCAGCCCGACGTTTCATGAATGCGCACAGATCCGCTCGCGCAACCAGCGATGCGCCGGATCGCGATGCACGCGCTCATGCCAGAGCATCACCATCTCGAACCCCGGCACATCGAGGGGTGCTTCAACCGCCTTCAAGGCCGGATCCTGCGCGACCAGGCGCGACGGCATCATCGCCACCAGATCCGTGCGCAGCAGCACGCTGCGCAGGAACAGGAAGTGCGGCACCGACAGCACCACGTTGCGACGCGCGCCGGCATGCGCCAACGCGCTGTCGGTGCCGCCATGGAAGCCGCCGCCATCCGGTGACACGATCACATGGTCCAGTGCGCAGAACTGCTTCAGCGTCGGCCGCCGCTTGAGTCGTGGATGATCGCGGCGCCCGGCCAGTACGTAGCGCTCCTGGAACAGCGGGCGATGATGCAGCGAGGGAGGCGCGTCGGAGGTGATGTGGAGCGCGAGATCGATCTCGCCGCGTTCGCTCTGCGCCACCATCTGGGCTGGTGCCAGGCTGACGACCGCAATGCGGGTGCCGGGTGCACGCTGGCGCAGGTCGGCCATCGCCGGCAGGACGATCGTGGTTTCGCCGAAGTCCGACGCCATGATCCGCCATGTCTGCGTGGCCTGGGCAGGATCGAACGCCTGTACCGGCGCGACCGCGCGCTGCACTGCGGCCAGTGCCTCGGCCAACGGCTCGCGCAGCGCATCGGCCCGCGCGGTGGCACGCATGCCGCGTGGCCCCGGCAGCAGCAGTGGATCATCGAACAGGTCTCGCAGGCGCGCCAGCTGCACGCTGACGGTGGGCTGGGCCAGATGCAGGCGCTCGGCGGCGCGGGTGACGTTCTGCTCTTCCAGCAAGGCCTGCAGGGTCACCAGCAGGTTGAGGTCGATACGACGCAGGGTATTGTCCATGGCAATGCCGGGGATTGCAGGAATTCATTTCAACTATAGCGCGGCGACGCCTAACGTGGCCGGCATCCCCTCCTTGGTGCCACCATGAACGTTCTGCTTGTCTACGCCCACCCCGAACCCACTTCGCTCAACGGCACCCTGAAGGCCTTCACGGTCGAGCGCCTGCAACGTGCCGGCCACACCGTGCAGGTGTCCGATCTGCATGCCATGCAATGGAAGGCGCAGATCGACGCCGACGATCACATCGGGCGGGATCCTTCGCTGCCGTTCCACGCTTCACTGGATTCTCGCGAAGCCTTCAAGACCGGCCGTCAGAGTGCAGACATCGCTGCCGAACAGGAAAAACTGCGCTGGGCCGACGCGGTGATCCTGCAGTTTCCGCTGTGGTGGTTCTCGATGCCGGCCATCCTCAAGGGGTGGGTGGACCGCGTGTACGCCTATGGTTTTGCGTATGGCGTCGGCGAGCATTCCGATCGGCACTGGGGCGACCGCTATGGCGAGGGCGCGATGTCCGGCAAGCGCGCGATGCTGGTGGTGACCACCGGCGGCTGGGAGTCGCACTACGGTCCGCGCGGCATCAATGGGCCGATCGACGATGTGCTGTTCCCGATCCAGCACGGCATCCTGTTCTATCCCGGCTTTGACGTGCTGCCCGCGCATGTGATCTACCGCAGCAGTCGTATCGATGACGCGTCGCTGCCTGCCGTGCTGGAGGGTCTGGGTGCGCGGCTGGATGGGCTGGCGAGCGATCCGGTGATTGCCTACCGGCGGCAGAACGGCGGTGATTACCTGATCCCGTCGCTGGAGCTGCGGCCGGAGTTGGCTGAGGGAGAGGCAGGGTTGCGAGTTCACCTCGAACCGTGAGTGGCGCATTCGCCTCTGGAAACGCGACGGAGATTCTGTAGGTTAGGCAGTCCAGCGGCGCTCGCTGTAGCCGCCCTCAGTGAACTCAAGGATACGCAGGTCCATTGAAGACGGAATTCAACTTCACCCTCAGATACCACTTGCCTGATACCTCGATTGATCAAGGTGTCCTCGAGCGGCGCCTGCTCGATGCTGGATGTGGAGATGCACTGCCGGGCATAGGGAGCGTGGCGAGGCTGGCGCTGGAATTCTGTCGTGAGGCGAGCAGTGCCGCTGAGGCGATGCGCTCCGCGCTGGCAGACGTCCAGCGTGCCGTACCCGATGCAGAGCTGATCGAAGTCAGTCCCGATCTGGTAGGGCTGACGGATTTCGCTGATCTGCTGGGCATGTCACGGCAGAACATGCGCAAGTTGCTGCTCGCGCACCCGCAGACGTTTCCGGCACCGGTGCACGAAGGCAGCGCGTCGATCTGGCACCTGGCCGATATTCTTTCGTGGATGCAGGCGCGCGGCAGCCAGAAGGTCAGCAGCGAGCTGGCGGAGCTCGCTGCTGCGGCGCTTCAGATCAATGTGGCGAAGGAGCAGGAACGGCTGGTTAGCCATCCCGGCTGAGGGTCGCTGCGCGACAGGCCATTACAGTTCCACCCGCTCCCACCAGCGCGTTCCCGCGGTCGGTGCCTGCATGTCCAGTGCCTCGCCCATCATCGGCGTGGCCACCGGCACGTTCTTCGCCGCAGCCAATGCGCTGATGCGTTCGAACGGCTGCTGCCATTCGTGCAGGGCCAGGTCGAAGGTGCCGTTGTGGATCGGCAGCAGCCACTTGCCGCGCAGGTCCAGGTGCGCCTGCAGGGTCTGTTCGGGCTGCATGTGCACGAACGCCCAGCGCTGATCGTAGGCGCCGGTTTCGATCATCGTCAGGTCGAACGGGCCGTACTTCTCGCCGATGGCCTTGAAGCCATCGAAGTAGCCGGTATCGCCGCTGAAGAAGATGCGGAAGTCGCCGTCCTGGATCACCCACGAGGCCCACAGGCTGCGATCGCTGTCACCCAGGCCGCGGCCGGAGAAATGCTGGCCGGGCGTGGCGGTCAGGCGCAGGCCAGCGGCTTCGGTGGACTGCCACCAGTCCAGCTGTTCGACCTTGGCCGCATCCACGCCCCAGGCAATCAGCTGGTCGCCTACACCCAGCGGCGCGATGAAGCGCGCGGTCTTGCCGGCCAGCTTCATCACGGCCGCGTGGTCTAGGTGGTCGTAGTGGTTGTGCGAGAGGATCACGCCGGCAATCGGCGGCAGTTCGTCGATGCTGATCGGCGGTGCATGGAAGCGCGCCGGTCCCATCCATTGCACCGGTGAGGCGCGTTCGGAGAACACCGGATCGGTCAGCCAGTACTGGCCGCGCAGCTTCAGCAGGATCGTCGAATGGCCGAGCCGGAACAGGCTGCGGTCAGGCGCTGCGTCCAGCGTGGCGCGGTCCAGCGTCTGCACCGGAATGGGGTGGTTGGGCACGGTGCCCTTGGGCTTGTTGAACAGGAAGGTCCACCAGATCTCCAGGCCATCGCGCAGGCCCATTGCCGGCTTCGGCAGGGCGTTGCGGAACTTGCCTTCGCGGTACTGCGGCGAATCGGGGAAGTCGGGGAGGGACCAGGATTTGCAGAAGGTATAGGTGGTCACGGCGAGGATTCCGAGCAGGAGGACAAGGAGCAGGCGCTTCATGGGTGACGTCCGCAGGGTACACTGCACAGTGTAGTTTCCGATTTCCGGAAAGTACACTGGCGGGTGTAAAATGGGTGCGTTCGTTCAGCTATCTGGTCCCGCCATGTCCCGTTCCCCGCAACGCCTTACCGACCGCAAACGCGAGGCCATCGTCCGCGCGGCGGTGGAGGAGTTCCGGTCGGCCGGCTACGAGGCGACCAGCATGGATCGCATCGCGGCGGTGGCTGGCGTCTCCAAGCGCACCGTCTACAACCACTTCCCGAGCAAGGAAGAACTGTTCGCGCTGATCCTGGAAGAGCTGTGGCACAGCAGCGTGGCCAGCGTCGAGTTGCCGTACCGTGCCGACCAGCCGCTGGAGGTGCAGCTGCTGCAGCTGCTGCGGCAGAAACTGGACCTGCTGGGCGATGCCAACTTCATTGATCTGGCGCGGGTGGCGATGGCCGAGATCATCCATTCGCCGGAGCGTGCGCAGGCGATCGTCTGCCGCATGGGCGAGAAGGAGAGTGGCGTCAGCGCGTGGATCCGTGCGGCGATTGCCGATGGGCGGCTGCGCGAGGTCGATCCGGAGTTCGCCGGCCATCAGCTGCAGGGCCTGGTGAAGAGCTTCGCGTTCTGGCCGCAGGTGACGATGGGCCAGGCGCCGCTGGCACCAGCCGAACGTACGCGCGTGGCCGAGTCGGCGGTGGCCATGTTCCTCGGCTTCTACGCGGTGTAGAGCCCGGCCTGCGCGATCAGTGCGCGCCCAGATGCCTGAGGTAAGCGCAGAACATGTCGGCCACCGCATCGGCATAAGTGCGCATCTGCGCTGCGGTGCGCGGTTCACTGGAGAATTCGCGGCCGGTGGCACCCAGCGTGGTGTCGATCAGATCGACCGCCAGCTGGCGCGTGCCCACCGAGGCCTGCGGCAGCACTTCGGCCATGAACGCGAGCATCGCATCGTCGGACTCGCTGCGTGCTTCCTGCGCTTCCGGCGCATCGCGGTACAGCGGCGCGGCATCGTTCAACGCGCCACGGGTCTGCGCTTCCTCGCATTCCGACACGATGAAGGCATGCACCAACGTGCGCAGGCGCTGCAGGTGCGGTTGCCGTGTGTCCTGCAGGATGTCGCGCAGCATCGCGCCGGTCTGCTGCCACTCATCGCGCTGCAGACGGAACAGGATTGCTGCCTTGTTGGGAAAGTACTGGTACAGCGAACCGACGCTGACGCCGGCGCGTTCGGCCACCCGCGCGGTGGTGAACCGAGGGGCGCCTTCATGCTTCAAAACCTGAGCAGCGGCTTCGAGGATGGCCGCGACCAGGTCGTTCGATCGTGACTGGCGAGGCTGTTTTCTCGAGGAAATCTGCGGCGGGCGGCGCTCGGACATGGCGGTTTTCCAATGCGAATAGGCGGAACGGGGGATCGTCCGTATTCTTGATTGCGACGAATCATTCGCATTCTAACTCCGCCACCGAGAGGAACCTCCGCCCATGTCCACCCTGATCTCCACCCCGGTTGCGCCCCTCCTGGCGCGCCTGTTCACCGAAGCCGACAGCGCGCTCAGCCCGGCCTTGACCGCTGTTTCCGCCGAAGAGCGGCAGCGACTGCTCGGCAGCCGTACCGAATACCGGCGCCTGTACGGCGAGCTGCTGAAGGACCTGTGGCTGCCGGTGTCGCCGGAAACCGGCAGCCTGCTGTACCTGCTGGCGCGCAGCAGCGGTGCCCGTACCATCGTCGAGTTCGGTACGTCGTTCGGCATCTCCAGCATCCATCTGGCCGCTGCGTTGCGTGACAACGGCGGCGGTCGCCTGATCACCACCGAATTCGAGCCGGAGAAGGCGCGCCGTGCCGCCGGCCACCTGCGTGAAGCAGGCCTGGACGACCTGGTGGAGATCCGCGTAGGCGATGCACTGGAGACGCTGGCAGTGGACCTGCCCGATACCATCGATCTGGTGCTGCTCGATGGCGCCAAGGTGCTGTACGACGATGTGCTGGACCTGCTGCAGGAGCGCCTGCGCCCGGGCGCGCTGGTGGTGGCCGACAATGCTGACGACAGCCCGCGCTACCAGCAGCGCATGCGCTCGGGCAGCGCCGGCTATCTGTCGGTCCCGTTCGCCGAGGATGTCGAACTGTCGATGCGCCTCGCCTGAAAGACGCTCATGCCAGCTGCCGGAACTGTTCCGGCGGCAGGGCGTGTGCATACAGATAGCCCTGGCCGACATCCACTCCCAGCGCACGCAGCAGTTGTTCCTGTGCCGTGGTTTCGGTGCCTTCAGCGACGACGATGGCACCGCAGCGGTGCGCCACCTCCACGATGAAACGGACGATGGACTGCGACTTGGCATCGGCCAACGTGGCGATCAGCGCCCGTTCGATCTTGACCTCGGCCACCGACAGCTGCGACAGCAGGATCAGCGTCGAGTAGCCGGCGCCGAAATCGTCCAGTGACAGGCTCATGCCGGCGGCCAATAGAACCACGACGTTGGCGTCGACGACGTCGCGCTCGACGATCTCGGTCCACTCGACGATCTCCAGCCGCAACATTGCGCCGGGTATGCGTTGCTGCTCCAGCAAGGTGCACAGCCGCACGCCGAAGCCGGGTTGGCGCAGCGATTCGGCGGACACGTTTACCGCGATCGTCAGCGTGTGCCCGTCATCCCGGCAGTGGCCAAGGAAGGCGGTGGCCGCCTGCAGCGTGGCCCATTCCAGTTCGGCCAGACGGCCGCGGCGGCGCAGCAGTGAAACCACCCGCATCGGCGCAATCAGGTGACCATCGCCATCGCGCATTCGCAACAGCGCTTCGGCGCCGACCAGGTGGCGGTCATGCAGGCGGAACTTGGGCTGGTAATACAGCGGTGCATCGGCGTGCCGCAGCCAGTGGTCAAGCGCGGTCTCGATCAGTGCATCCACCTCGCTGTCGCGCTGGATGGGATCGTCGAAGAACACCACGCCGGATTCGATCGTGTTCAAGGCCAGGGTGACGGCGCGGAACGGGATGGAGTTGTCGTCGTGCATGGGTGGGGTCAGCTCGACCACCGCACAGCGGAACACCGGGCGGAAGCCCGGCCAGTCATCGCCGATCACCGTGGACAGGCGGTCGGCCAACGCAGGCAGCTCGGCATCCGCGCGGAGATCGGCAAGGCTTGCGTCGAACAGCAGGATCGCCAGCGCGTTGTCTCCGAACTGATAGACCTCCATCGTGCCGGCCGGCCTTGCATGCAGCAGGGTACGGCGCACGGCTTCGGCAGTGTGTGGGTTCCACAGGCCGCTGTCATTCAGGGAGCCATAGCGCAGCAGCAGATCCTGCAGGTTGCCCATCTCGGTCACGATCAGGCACGCGTTGCCACGGTCTTCGCTGCTGCGCCAGTGGCGTTGCAGACGCTCGTCGAGGGCGCGCAGGTTGGGTAGGCCACTGATCGGATCGATGCGCATCCAGGCATGTTCACGTTGGCGCTGGGCATCGATCTGCGCGTCGTTGTAGACCAGTGCGAATACCGCCGCCAGCACCAGCAGCGACACCGGCAGGGCCAGCACCCGCTGGGTGGCCAGCTCCAGCAAGGGCAGCTGCGCGCTGCCGATGATCGCCACGCCCAGCGCCAGGCCAAGCAGGGTCACCGCAATGCGCACCCCCCAGGCCTGCAGGATCAACCGCAGCGAGAGGTGGGTGAGCATATGCGGGTACATCCGCCCACGCAGCCAGATGCCTGCAAGCACCTGCAGCGCCGCTTCCAGGCCGGCGGGCAGGAAATACTGGGTGCCGGAGAACTGATAGCGCGCCAGCAGGCTGGCCAGCAGGCAGGTGACGCCGCCCCGCCAGCCGCCCAGCAGGCCGCTGATCAGCAGGATGTCGATGCCGAGGTTGAGCTTGACCACGCCTTGCGCGTAGCCGGCCACGAACCAGGAGTTGAACAGATAGATCAGGCCAAGAATCGCGCCGATGTAGACGCGGCGCCCTTCGATGGCTTGACCTTGGCGGCGGGTGGCGATCAGGAACACGCCGATCATGCCGATCACTGCGGTGGCCTGCAGCAGGTACAGCGGCAGGCTGGGCAGGGCGCTGTCCAGGATCCGGGTCGAAACCCTTGATAGCGCATCCATAGCCATAGCCGGTCCTGTGTGCGGCCAACTGCCAGTAGCCGCAGGGTAAACCACGGCCGCGTGTGCGGCCAAACCGGGGTTGCCAGCCTGTGCTGAGCGTTAGTAACGCGGATCGGCGATCGCAGGCAGCACCAGCTCACGGACGAAACTGGAGGGCGAGAGCTGCAGCAGAGCGCGCACCATCGCCACCACGTCGTGCACCGGCACGTACTCGCCATTGCCGCGTGCGGCGGCCTGCTGCAGGGGCACCGACAGTGCATCGTCGGTATTGAGGTAGCCCAGCTGCAGCGTCGTCACGGCCAGCCGCTGCTGGCGGAAGCCTTCGCGCAGGGCATCGGCGACGCCGTTGAGCGCGAACTTGGACGCGCCAAAGGCCACCTCGGGGCGGCCACTGCGCGGCAGCGCCGAGGTTGAGCCGGTCAACACCAGCTGCGGGCGGCGTCCGCCGAGCACGCGCGGCAGCAACTGCTTGAGCAGCAGCAGGGTGGCGGTGATGTTGACGTCCACCAGCTGCGCCAGCGCGCTGTCACTTTCGTTGAGGAAATCGTAGTCGTCACTGAATGCGGTCTCCTCCCAGATGCCGAGATTGTGGATGAGCACATCGAGATCCGGCGGCGACTGCGCTGCGATGCTGGCGGCCGCCCGTGCCGGCTGGCTCAGGTCTGCTTCTATCCAGTGCAGGTCGACGCCCCCGCCGCAGTCCAGCTGCGTGGGGCGTGTACGCGACACACCGATGACGGTATCGCCGGGCTGGCAGAGGCCTTCCACGAAGGCGCGGCCGAGGCCTTTGCTGGCGCCGATGACCATGAGTTTCATGCGATGTCCTTTGCTGTGAAGTGTCCGCTTCGGAGAGAATCCAGGCTGTGACCGGGGCCGGAGCGGTGGAGATGGAAGCAGGATCGAGCGATGGCGGTGTCATGCCCTTGCCGTCGCAGTGGTGCAGCGCGCTGCGCGATGCAGAGATCGAGATGCAGAGCATCGGCGTGTCGCGCGCTGATGTAGCGCGGGTGCGACGCCCGGGGTTGCCGGATGCGTTCCTGAAATCGGAAGTGATCGATGCCTTCAGCGAGCTGGATGGCGAGATCCTTCGTCTGCGCTGGTTGCGGGCACAGGGACAGCCGGCGCCCAAGGTGCTGGATACGGCGGAGGAGGGGGGGCGGCGCTGGCTGCTGATGAGCGCGTTGCCCGGCCATGACCTGGCATCGTCGCCGACGCTGCAGCCCACCCAGGTGGTCGTGCTGCTGGCCGATGCGCTGCGCGATCTGCATGCGCTGCCGGTCGCCGCTTGCCCGTTCGATCATCGCCTCGCTTCGCGCCTGCCAGCGGTAGCCGCGCGCGTTGCCGCGGGGCAGATCGATGCGGATGATTTCGACGATGAGCGCCTGGGCAAGAGCGCGGAACAGGTCTATGCCGAACTGCTGGCAACCCGTCCGGCGGATGAGGATCTGGTGGTAGCGCACGGCGATGCGTGCCTGCCGAATCTGCTGGCGGTCGACGGCCGCTTCAGCGGCTTCATCGATTGCGGCCGGCTGGGCGTGGCTGATCGTTGCCAGGACCTGGCGTTGGCCGCTCGCAGCCTGGTCCACAACTACGGCGACACCCGCTGGGTCGCGCCACTGCTTGCCCGTTATGGCATCCGTGCCGATGAGGATCGGCTGGCCTATTACCGCCTGCTGGACGAGTTTTTCTAGGAGCATGCGCAGTCCGCTGGTGTTGCATGGCGCGTCAGGATCGGCCCTCAACAGCGGTTGAGGTCAAGCGCAGCGGCCTGAACGGCGACTGGCCGATAGCCTCGGTGGATCTTTTAAAAGGACGAACGTTCGTTCATTGTTTGCCGCATGAACCGTACCGACCGCAACGAACAGCGTGCCTCGCAGATCCTGCAGGCTGCCCTGCAGTGTTTTCTGGTGAAAGGCTTCCACCAGACCAGCATGCGCGACATCGCGCAGGCGGCCGGCGTCAGTCTGGGCAATCTCTACAACCACTTTCCCGGCAAGGAGGCGCTGATCCTGGCCACGGCCGAAGTCGAACAGGATGAGCTGCAGCCCCTGTTGCAACGCTTGACGGACTGCAATGGCGAACGTGCGCAGGTGCAGGTGTTCCTGCAGGATTTCCATGCCCTGTGCCGGCAGCCGGAATGGGCGCTGCTGAGTGTGGAAGTGCTGGCCGAGAGCGCGCGCAATCCGGCGGTGGCGGCGGCATTTGCGGGCAACCGCGCGCAGTTGCAGCGCGGTCTGGCCGAGGCCCTGCAGGAGGTTGCGCGGCGTGAGCGCCGGCGCCCGGCACTGGCGGCCGCGCTGCAGGCACAGGTATTGCTGGATGCGATTGAAAGCGATGCGCTGCGGCAGGGGTTGGGCGAGGCGCGCGAGGCGGATGCCGACGTGCTTGATCCCGGCCTGCTGGCAGCGCTGCTTGGGGGGCGTTCGTGAGCAGCGACGATCGACGGTTGCATGGGCTGGACCTCGCACGCTATCTCGCGCTGGCCGGCATGGTGCTGGTCAACTTCCGTCTGGCGATGGCCGTTGAAGCAGACGGTGGCGGGGTGCTTGCTGGATTTTTCCATCTGCTGGAAGGCAAGGCCTCGGCAACCTTCGTGACGCTGGCCGGGGTGGGGTTGATGCTGGCTACGCAGCGGCAAGCGTGGTGGCAGGCGAGCATGCAGACCTGGCGGCGGGCAGTGTTCCTGGCCGTACTCGGCCTGCTCAACCTGACCGTGTTTCCCGCCGATATCCTGCACTACTACGCGGTGTACTTCGCGGTGGCGGTGCTGTGGCTGCGCGCCTCGCCTCGTGTTCTGCTGGGCAGCATGATTGCCCTGGCGATGGTCTCGTTCTGGGCCCTGCTGCGCTGGGACTACAGCCAGGGATGGAACTGGCAGACGCTGGCTTACGAAGGTCTGTGGCAATGGCCGGGTGCGATGCGCAACCTGCTGTTCAACGGTTTCCATCCCGTGTTGCCGTGGCTGTGCTTCTTCCTGCTGGGCATGCTGCTGGCGCGGCTGCCGCTGTCGCAGCCACGGGTGCAGCGCGCCCTGCTGTTGCTCGGTCTGTTGTTGATGGGCGCCGGCCAGGCGTTGCAGCAATGGGGCCACGGCACGGTGTGGCAGCTATGGCTGGCGACGCAGCCGATGCCGCCCGGTCCGGCGTATCTGCTGACCGGCGCAGGTGCGGCGTGTGCATTGATCGCCGCGTGCCTGTGGTTGGTGCGGCTGCATCCCGGTGATTGGCTGGAGCCGTTCACCGCAGCCGGACGGATGACGCTGAGCCTGTACGTGGCGCACATCCTGATTGGCATGGGCGTGCTGGAATCGCTCGGTCTGCTGGATGGAAGCGCCAGCCTGTCGTGGGTGTTGATGGCCGCGTTGCTGTTCGTGATGCTGGCTACCGCAGCAGCCTGGTTGTGGTCATGGCAGTTCGCGCGCGGTCCGTTGGAAGCGGTGATGCGACGCCTCGCCGGCTAGTTATTTCGTCGCAGGACACCGATGTTGTGACCCGTTAGCCTGTGCGGATGCAGGGCCATCTGCGATAGTAGGTGTCGTCACCAGAGCACGCCTGCCTCCATGTCATTCGCTTCGGCGCAGCAGATCGTAGAGGTCCTGCAGCAGTCCTACGACATCAACGCGACGGCGGTGGTGCCGCGTCCGGTGGGCGCCGACGCCAACGCGTGCGTGTTCCGCATCGACGCCCGTCATGACCACTGGTGGTTGAAGTGCCGCAACTTCCAGGTTGCGCCAGCGGTCTGGGACAGCCTGCATTGGCTGCGCGGCACATTGGGCATCGAAGAGATCGTGGCGCCCTGGCCGGCATTGGCCGGCGGTGCCTCGGTGCAGCGCTGGGGCCTGCAGTTCACGTTGTTCCCCTATATCGAAGGGCAGTCGGGCTTCGAGGCGCCGCTGAGCCGTGCGCAATGGCGCCGGCTGGGCGAGGTGCTGCGGCGCCTGCATGAGGCCGAGATTCCGCCGGCGCTGCGCCAGGCATTGCCGACGCTGCGGCTTGAAACCGCGGCGGTCGATACGGTGGGTGCGTGGTTGCAGGATCCCTCGACTCTGGCGCAGGCGCAGGATCGATCCGGCAATGCGTTCCTGGCGCTGTGGCAGCAGCAGCGGCCGCGCATCGCCGAACTTCACCAGCGTGCTGAAGCACTGCGTCGTGCGTTGCAGGACGAAGCACCCGCACTTTGTCTGTGCCACACCGATCTGCACGCCGGCAATCTGCTGATGGGGCAGGACGACGCGCTGCACCTGATCGACTGGGACGGCCTGGCGCTGGCCCCGCGCGAGCGCGACCTGATGTTTGTTGGCGCTGCGGTGGGTGGCCGCTGGGGGCGTGAGCATCCGCTGGGCTTCGCCGAGGGATATGGCGACGACCTCGGCGATCCGCGCTGGATCGCATGGTATCGGCACTGGCGCATCCTGCAGGACCTGATCGAATTCGAGCAGATGCTGCTGGGCCCCGGCGCGGCGCAGCGCTCGCTGCAGCAGCACCGGCAGTCACTGCATTATCTGGGCGAGCAGTTCGCGCCGGGCAATGTATTCGATGCGGCCGAGCGCGCGTATCGGGTGCTGTAGGGGGTGCGGCCGGGCTGCGCCCGGCACCCGCAGAGGCCGAAGCCGAAGCAACAGCAACTGCCGAAGCAACAGCAACCGCGGGCATTCCTTGGGAGGGCGGGGTGGGTCCGGTTGCGGGGGACGGCGCAAGT
>NZ_JACGTN010000027.1:0-32074 GCF_014763005.1 Stenotrophomonas sp. Br8
GTGTAAGCGCCATGGATGGCGCGCCCAAGCCTACAGGGACGTACTTGCGGCGTCCCCCGCAACCGGACCCACCCCGCCATCCCACGGAATACCCGCTGTTGCTTTGGCTTTGGCTTTGGCTGTTACCGTTGCTGTTGCTGTTGCTGTTGCTGTTGCCTCGGCGGGTGCAGGGCGCAGCCCTGCCGAACCCTACCCCTCTGCCATCGTCTGCCACCACTGCGCCAGCAGCTCCGGCCGTCGCAGGCGTTCGCGCCACCAGCGCAGGGCCGCGCCATCTTCGCCGGTGCGCCACGCCAGCCAGAAGGTCTCTTCCGGCTTGTGCTCCTCGACCTCACGGATCACCAGCTGGCCACGTGCCACCGCCGCGCGCGCGCAGGGCTCGGGCAGGAAACCGAATCCCAGCCCCTGGCACTGCAGCTTCAACTTGCTGGCCATGTCCGGCACGGTCAACGTCTCCTGGCCCATCAACAGGCCCACCGTTCGCGGCAGCAGCCGCCGTGCCGAATCGGATACCGCGATCGCGCAATACGGCGCCAACTGCTCGCGGCCCAGCACACCCGGCGCGGCCGCCAGCGGATGGCTCGATGCCACCGCAAACACGAAACCAACGCTGCCCAACGGTTCGACCACATAGCCCCCGCCACTGGGCCCCTCGCCCGGCGCCCCCACCAGCAGGTCGGCGCGCCGGTCCAGCAGCGCTTCCCAGGTACCGGACAACGCTTCGCCGAACAGCCGCAATCGGGTTGGCGCCGCCACCTCACGGAACGCAGCAATATCCGGCCCCAACAGCCAGGTCGGGAACACCGAATCCACCGCCATGGTCAATTCAGCCTCCCAGCCCGAGGCTACCCGCCGTACCCGCAGCTCAAGCTCCCGGGCCGCACGCAGCAGGTGCCTGCCCTCCTCCAGCAACGCGCGCCCGGCCTCGGTCGGTTCCGCCCGCGGGCCGATCCGGTCGAACAGCTGCACCCCAAGGTCCTCTTCCAGCTTGGCCACGGTGTAGGAAATGGTCGAGGGCACCTTGTGCAGGGCCTTGCCGGCGCCGGCAAAGGAGCCTCGGCGGTCGATGGCGTCCAGGATCTGCAGGGCATCGAGGCTGAGCTTGAGCATTCGAAATTTTCGATGATGGCTTTCAAAACTATCCGTTTTTCAAACCCAAGGTGCAAGCGGATACTTCTCTTCAACGGGGAAACACAGCGGCTACCCGCCCACCCCGCCCCATCGAAACCATCGAACAAGGAGATTCCATCATGCTGCAGATCCGCAAGAGCGCTACCCGTGGCCTGGCCGAGCATGGCTGGCTGTCCTCGCGCCATACCTTCTCGTTCGCCAGCTACTACGACCCCCGCTATGTGAGCTTCGGCCCGCTGCGGGTCATCAACGAAGACAAGGTTACCGGCGGACAGGGCTTCGGCACCCACAGCCACAGCAACATGGAGATCGTCTCCTACGTGCTGGGCGGCGCACTGGAACACAAGGACTCGATGGGCACCGGTTCGGTGCTGCGCTATGGCGACGTGCAGCGCATGAGCGCCGGCAGCGGCGTCAGCCACAGCGAGTTCAACCATTCGGCCACCGATCCGGTGCATTTCCTGCAGATCTGGATCTTCCCGCAGACCGAGAACATCACGCCGTCGTATGAGGAGACCCACTTCACGCCGGAGAGCAAGCGCGGCCAGCTGCGCCTGATCGCCTCGCCAGATGGCGCCGATGGCTCGCTGCATATCCATCAGGATGCGCGCATCTTCGCCACCATCCTCGATGGCGAGCAGAAGCTGCATCACGCCCTGGCTGCCGGCCGCGGCGCGTATGTGCAGGTGGCGCGGGGCCAGCTGCAGGTCAACGGCATCACCCTGGAAGCGGGTGACGCGCTGCAGGTCAGCGACGAGGCACAGCTGACCCTGGAAAACGGCAACGACGCCGAAGTGCTGGTGTTCGACCTGCCGCTGTGACCCACACGCCCGCGATGCCGTCCGGCATCGCGGGCCTGTCATGTGGCAACGCGATCAGAACTTGTACGTCACCGCCAGCCGCACGTTGCGCGGCTCGCCCCAGGTGTAGGTGCTGTACCAGCTGAAGATCGTGTAATAGCGCTTGTCCAGCAGGTTGTTGACGTTGACGGTGGCCGACAGGCGATCGTTGAACTGGTAGCGCGCCATGGCATCCAGCAGCCAGTACGGCTGGGTGCGATGGACCACCGACGCACCATTGGCCGGGTTGGTGATGGTGCCGAACGTGGAATCCTGCCAGCGCGCGCCGCCACCGACGGTCAGCCCCTGCCAGTCGCCGCGCAGGCGGTAGCTGGTGTGCAGGCTGAACTGGTTTTCCGGCTCCAGCGTGGACACCTTGGTCCCTGCCTGGCGGGCGATCTTGTGCGCAAAGCCGCCCTGCACCTGCCAGCCCTCGGCCAGTTGTCCGGACAACTCCAGTTCGTAGCCCTTGGTGCGCACCCCCATCAATCCGCGATAGGCGATATCGCCGGTCGGCGTCTTGCCACCGGTAGGCTGGGCGAAGTTGTCCTGGTCAAGCTGGAACAGCGCCGCGCTGGCATTGAAGCGGCCGTCGAAGAACTCCGCCTTCAGACCCATTTCATAGCTGCGGCCTTCCAGCGGATCCAGTGCCTTGCCCTGTTCGTCGCGCTCACCCTGCGGCTTGAAGATGGTGCTGTAGCTGGCATACACCGAATAGTGCTCGCCAAGGTCGTAGACCACGCCGGCATACGGCACGAACACGCCGGTCTCGCGCGTCTGCGGCGAACGGTAGCTGGCCAGGCGGCTGCCGACGATCACCTTCAACGGGTCGGCCACATCGAAGCGACCGACCACGTACAGGCCGTTCTCGCGGGTCACTTCATTGTTGCCGTAACCGCGCTGCCATTCCGGTTCTGGGATATCACCCTTCCAGCTGTTGTAGTCGGCAACGGCGGTCGGATAGCCGGGCTGCGGCGAATAACCGGTGTTGGTCCAGCGCTTGCGCGACGCACTGCCGCCGACCACCAGTTCATGCTGACGACCGAACAGGCCGAAGTTGCCGCTCAGGTAGAAGTCGGCAGCGTTGCTGACCGTCTTGCCGACGTACTTGCCCAGCCACAGCGAGACGCCTTCGCCGGTGACCGGATCGGGATTGCCGCCGGCCGCACCCGCCAGCGCGGCATCGTAGCCATTGACCTGGTGGTTGAGCTGCAGCTTGGCCACCCAGTCGTTGTCGAACGTATGTTCCAGCGTGGCAAAGCCGGTGCGCACGTACTGGCGCCAGCCACTCCAGCGGGTACCGTTGTTGAACGAGCGCGGCATGTCATTGAAATTGCCCTGGCTGTCCAGCAACGGAATGCCGCCCCAGGTCGAGCCCTTGGGATCGCTCTCCAGCACGTCGCCACCCACGGTCAGCAGCGTGCGTTCGCCCAGATCGGCTTCCAGCACGGCATAGCCGACCTTGCTGGTGCGCTGGTAGAAATCCAGATTGGAATGCTTGTCCTGCCAGGCACCTACCGCGCGCCCACGCACGCGGCCGTCGGCCGTCAGCGGGCCGCCGACATCGACTTCGGCGCGGTAGTCGTCCCAGCGGCCGACGCCGAGCGTCGCACTGCCGGCAAATTCCTTGCCCGGCTTCTTGCGCACCAGGTTGATGGTCGCGCCGGGATCGCCCATGCCGGTCAGCAGGCCGGTGGCACCCTTGAGCACTTCGATGCGGTCGTAGATCGCGGTATCGCTGAGCGTATTGCCCGCGGAATAGGCCGAGTCGCGCGACATCGGGATACCGTCGTACTGGAAGTTCTGCACGGCAAACCCACGTGCGTAGTATTCGGTGCGCTCGCTGTCGTAGGTGACGATGCTGATGCCCGGGGTCACCCGCATCACGTCATCGATGCCATCCAGGCCGAAGTCGTCCATCTGCGCACGGGTGATCACGCTGATGGTCTGCGGGGTCTGTCGCGGCGTCAGTACCAGGCGGGTGGCGGTAGCGATGGTGCCCGGCGTATAGGCGCCGCTGCCTTCGGTGATGGTGCCCAGCTGGTTGGCGGTGACCTGCACGGTCTGCAGGGTCTGCGAGGGCGTTTTGCCCTCCTCTTCAGCCGGTGCGGATTGCGCCGAGGCGGCGCCGGCAGCGGCCACTGAGCTCAGCAGAAGACCATGGGCAAGGGCCCTCGCCAACGGGCGACGACGCAGGGAGAGCACGGAAAAACGGACAGGCACAGACGACACGACGGGACCTCCACGAAGGGGTGGGATCCTCTGGCGGCGGCTCGAGGGGAAGGGGGGAATGGCGGCCAAGGGCCGCAGGCGCAGGAGTTTACTCTCCTGCGCCCCCGCTGTCGTGGGTGGCGCCCGGGTCTGAGCAGGCGCTGCCCCGTGGCAAACGTCAGCCGTCGACGGCCGCCACCGCCTCCAGGATCAGTGCCGCCACCTCGGCCGGATGCGAGGCCAGCGAGGCATGGCTCGCTTCCAGCTGCAGCAGGCGCTTGGGCTGCATGCGTTCGGCCATGGCCTTCTGGTTCTGTGGCGAGATCATCCGGTCCTGGCTGGAAAGCTGGTACCAGCTCGGCTTGTGCTTCCACGCCGGATCGCTGATTGCATCGCCGAAGGTGCTGGCCAGCGGCGCCTTCTGGGTCACCGCCATCACCCAGCCTTCGTCGGCGCTGAGATCCTGGCAGAAGCTCTCATGGAACTTGTCGGCACGCAGCCACAGATAGCCATCGCTGTCCGGGGCGAGGTTCGGTGCCGCTTCGGGCAGGTGCTGCTGGGTAATGCCGCCGGGGCTCTCACCACTGTCCGGCGCAAACGCGGCGATGTAGACCAGGCCCTGCACGTTGGGCTGGTTGCCGGCTTCGGTGATCACCGCGCCACCATACGAGTGCCCGACCAGCACGACCGGGCCATCGATCTGGCGGATCATCCGGCGCGTCCGCTCGGCGTCGTTGACCAGCGAGGTCAGCGGCAGTTCGACCGCCTTCACCTGGTCGTGGCCCTTGCGGTGCAGTTCCAGGATCACCTTGGCCCAGTGTGCGGCCCCGCCCCAGAAGCCATGGACGAGGAGGATGGTCGGTGTGGTGCTCATGCGCTGATCTCCGGCAGCGGCCGGGCGGAATGCCGACCGTCGGGCTACTTTGCGCAGGCGACGTTAATCCCTGGTGAGGCTTTGGAGTCGGAATTCAGACGTGCGGTTCTGGTGTGCGCTTCAACAGTGCATCGATCTTCTGATACTCCTCGAGCACTGCCAGCCGACCATGTTGCGGGCATAGCGCTGGGAGAAATGTGTCAGCCAACGACAATGCCTCGCCGTAGCACGTTGCCAGCATCGAAAAGTCACCTGTGCGGGCGCACATGGCAGCGAGGTGGAACAGCCGTCCCCGCCCACGGTGCAGCAGAATCAGGCCCAGCATCAACCGAGGCGCGGCGTGGCCATCATGCGCAAGCACATCGGCGGCAAACAGCATGCGTGCCGTGCGCCCATTGCCATCGGCAAACGGATGGATCGACAACAGCACCAGATAGGTGGCCAGTGCCCGCTCGATACCCGACCGTTCCGCATGCCGACGCCGTGCGTTGAACAAGCGCACCGACGCTCGCATGGCCTCCACCGCTGGCGGTGCGCGGAACCGTCGACTGTAGGAATTCTGCGTCACGATCCCAATCCCCTGCATGCGCTGCACCGGGCGCATGCAGGTGATCGTTTCCAGTGCCGTCGATAGCTGCCCCAGCGTGCATGCACTGAGCGCCCGGTCGAGCGACAGTTCGAGTATTCCCTGCGCGTGCAGCCGCTCATGACGTTCCAGGTTCCGCTCAAAAACCTCGGAATGATCAAATGAATCATGCAGCAGCAGAGCGGCTACTACTGGCAACGGACAGGTGATGTCCCGCCGAAGCGGGACATCACACGCCAGGCGCAGCTCGGTAAAGGCATCAGCAATCCACTGACTGCTGCAGGTGAAGGTGATATCCATGGCTACTGGCGCTCGTAGATGGTAACCAGCTGGTCTGCGACGCCCGATCGGCTCAGTTGATACAGGTCGTTCCACTGCGCTGCGTTCGGGCGTGGATCCACACTGGGCGGTGCCAACCCCTGCAGTCGAGCATCTTCGGCAAGCGCGCGCAGGAACTCACGAGACTGGATCTGCACCTGCTTCGGTGACGCCATGGCGTCCACGTCGGCCATTACGGTATCCATCAGGTACTGCACGGTGTGATCCCCCAGCGCCAGTGGCACCTCCAGGCGAGCTCGAAGTACGCCGGCACTATCCCGATTCGTAGGTCCAAAGCGCTCCTCGTAGAGCGCGCGCTCGGCAACCGCACCTTGTTGATAGGCATACAAAGCACCATGAGCACCGGCATCGAAATGCTGGCTCATGGCCAGCATGTACTCACCACGCTTCTTGAATGCAGAACCCGCTATCGTCAAAAGCCGCGGATCGCGGGTTCCTGCCAGTTGTCGCGGATCGACCGACTCTGCCTCTGCCAAGTCGGCAGCTTTCGGGTAGTGATGCCGATCCATCCATGCCGCCTCTTCAACCGACAACGCGATCAGACGGGGATCGCCAGCAAACGCCTCCCGCACCGTCAGTGTGCGCTGCTGCGGTGGTTTCTTCATGGATGCCATGGCTTCGGCGTCACGATGCGCCTTCATCCCCGCCATCGCGTCGCTGTAGGGTTGCAGTAAATGATCCTCATGATCTGCCGATTGCAGCGGATCGACATCCTCCCCGACATATGAATCCAGAAGCCACAGTCCGCCACCGCAGATCAGGACCGCCAACAGGCTTGCAGCCTTCCAGCTGAACTTCATGGTCAGCTCCCGAACCCGAGATGATCGCAGTAGTTCTTGAAGGCAGCGCTGGATGTACGGCAGGCCGCGTCCATCTGCGACCGGTCATAGGCCGGCTGGGAAGTCCAGGGCTCGATCCACTCCCACTGCAGAAACCTTGCATACGCCGTGGCCTGGCCTATCACGAATACACCTAATGCCGGGAATGCACCGCCGAGCTTCTGCTGCCCATCCGCGATCATGTCCTGCCGAAGACGTTCATCGCACTGATGCTTGTCATTGCCATGGGTTCCGTAGCACATGTCATGCGCATCACAGGCCGCTTTGAACATCGCTCCGAACGCCGCCGCACCGCCCTGCAATGCCCCAGGTGCAACCAGAAAATCCGGCACCGGTACGCCACCCGCCGTGCCACAGCCATTCACCGTCAGAACCGGCGGGTTGTAGAGATCACAGCCATGACCGTCCCACGCGTAGCCCGGGGCATCGGTACACCATGAGATCTTGTGATACTCATCGCGCGGATCGGACGAACCGTCACCACCGCCCCAGCCACCTCCAACACCACCGCCCCCACCAGGGTTTGGAAGGAAGGGCGGATAGACCCAGCACCCCGAACCCGTGCAGGTACTGGTTCCTGCTATTGCGCCGTCTGCAACGGCGCCGCCTCCCAGCCCAAGAACGCTGGCCACGACCAGCTTCAGCGCGCGCGATGAGTTCATTGACGATCTCCTCCGTGAATGGAAACGCGGTGAGCAGGGATTCCCTGCACCGGTCGCTTCTGCGCGACGGAGAGACCTTAGGAGGTGCTTCGTGGGCCCTGTATCAGGAAATGTCCTTGCTTCCGCCAAGGATTCCGCTCCTGCTGGTGCAAAGCTGGCGGAGGATCACACTTCCATGCGCGCGACATCCGCGCGAGCCGTTGCGCGAGCATCGACGCAGCGCACCGTTGCTGCAGGTACCAACGCCACAATGGCCCGAATGCGTTACTCACAATGGAAAACCAGAGGAATCACGACGATGCATTCGTATTCGACATTCGATGTCATGCATGGCACTTGCCCGGGCCCCGTGAAAACGTTTTCATAAAGGGATCCTCTGCAGCCTTCCTCGCGCATGACGCCTTCTTCTCCCCGCGCCCAGCAGCACGCCACCCGCGCTGCATTCTTCATTCCCGGCTTTGCCACCGCTGCCTGGGCACCGATGGTGCCCTACGCCAAGGCCAAGGCCGGGTTGTCCGATGCCAGCCTCGGCGGGTTGCTGCTGTGCCTGGGGCTGGGCTCATTGCTGGCGATGCCGCTGGCAGGTGCGTTGACCGCGCGCCTGGGCTCGCGCCGCTTGATGATCACCACCACGGCCTTGATTCTGCTCGCGCTGCCGCTGCTGACGCTCACCCCCACGCCGCTGGCACTGGGGGCGACGCTGTTCGTGTTCGGTGCGGGTGTGGGCGCGATGGACTGCACGATGAACATGCAGGCGGTGGCCGTCGAGCGCGATGCGGGACGCCCGATGATGTCCGGCTTCCACGCGTTCTACAGCATTGGTGGCTTCGTCGGCGCAGGCTGCATGACCGGCCTGTTGGTGCTCGGCACTCCGCTGTGGCTGGCGTCATTGGTTGCCGTGGCGGCGATGCTGCTGGTGGCCCTGTTGTCGGCACCGCACTGGCGCCCGCAGCGCATCCTGCATGACGGCCCGATGCTGGCCGTGCCGCATGGCGTCGTGCTGTTCATCAGTGTGCTCGCCTTCGTAGTGTTCCTGGCCGAGGGCTCGATGCTCGACTGGAGTGCGGTGTTCCTGGCCGAAGTGCGGCAGGTGCCGCGCGACCAGGCCGGTGCCGGCTTTGCCGTGTTCACGCTGGCGATGACCGCGATGCGCCTGTTCGGCGATGGCATCGTCGAGCGCCTTGGCCGCACCCGCACCATCGTCATTGGTGGCATCACCGCGGCGGGCGGTTTCGCACTGGCCACATTGGTGCCCTCCTTCGCGATGGCGCTGTTCGGCTACGTGCTGGTGGGCCTGGGCTGCGCCAACATCGTGCCCGCCCTGTTCTCGATGGCCGGCCAGCAGCGCGCGATGCCGGAGAGCATTGCGATCACCGCAGTCACCACCCTGGGCTACGCCGGCATCCTTGCAGGCCCTGCAGCGATCGGCGCGCTCGCCCATGCCACCAGCCTGGGCTTTGCCTTCCTGTGCGTGGCGGCGATGCTGCTGGGCGTCGCGGCATCGGCGCGTTCGCTGGCGCGCCGCCTGCCCTGAAGCAAAAAGGGGACGGAGGGGATTAAGTCGTTTCCTGCACTAGCAGGCCGAATGCGACTTAATCCCCTCCGTCCCCTTTTTTGAAGGCTCAGCTGCGCGCTGGGGTCTTTGCCGGTGCATCGACGCCGTGCACCAGCCACTCGGCCTGTGCGGGCAATTGGGGCGCTGGGCACGCGGACTTCGGGTGGTGCTCGTCCCGCGCCATCCAGTCATCCACCACGCCGGCCAGCAGGTCCAACCGCAGCGGCAGGGTGATGTGATCTTCGCCGCGCATCTCGATGTAGTGCGCACGCGGGTTGGCCTGTGCCAGCGCACGCCCCTGGCTGACCGGAATGTGCTGGTCGCCCTGTCCATGAAGAAGCAGCACGCAGGCACGGGTATCGGCCAGCGCGCGTGCCACGTCCACCTGGTCCAGGTCCACGTCGATGCGGCGGCTGGCGGCGGCCACCACCTGGTTGATGTCCTGGCCGCCGTAGCGCCAGCGTGCATACGAGGCGATGGCCTGTGCCTTCAAGCCTTCCGGCTGCAGGGCCATCAGATGCGGAATCATGGTGCGGATCGCTACGCCGGCATTGGCGAACGATTCCATCGCTACCACGCCGGCCACCTGGTCACCCAGCTTGTCAGCGGTGAACAGTGCGGTGGCAGCGCCATAGGAAACTCCGAACAGGTACAGCGGGCCAGTCACTTCGCCGCGCGCGCGCAGTTCGGCGATGACATCCACCACATCGTCCGATTCATAGGTGCCGTAGCCGGAGGGACCCGCGCCGGACTGGCCATGGTTGCGCAGGTCCAGGGTGACCACGCGGTAGCCCGACTCGGCCAGCTGCAGCGACCACGGCAGCATCGAATCGCCGTTCATCATCCAGCCGTGCAGCAGCACCACGGTGCCACGCGGCGCCTGCGCGCGGAACGGCTGCGGTACCGCCAGGCTCAGCCCGGTATCCAGCGGCAGGCCGTTCTGGTGCTGCTGCGGCAGGTAGTGGTAGCGCGCGCCATAGTCGCCCGGGTCGAAAGCACGCCAGAAGATCGGCACGCCATCACGGCCCGCAGCGAAACCATGCCGGTTCGGCAACGCAGCCACCGCTGCGGCGATACGCGGCTGATCAAGCAGGGTCGAAACGCCACCGGGCGCGATCAGGCGGTCGCTGAGCGAGGTGGACGAGGCGGTCATCGAAGAAGAGCATGCAGCCAGCCACAGGCCGGCGCACGCCAGCAAAAGCAGCAGCAGGCGCTTCATGGGCAGTCAGGGGAAAAGTGCGACAGCGTGGCAGGTTAGCGGTCGCGCCCGACGCCATCTATCGCAGCTGGATGACGGGTTGATGACAGCGCAGGATCGATTCAGCTTGTCACAATGTAGCGACCGGCCAAAGCATTGATCCGGATCAATGAACGCCTTCGCACGAATGGCCACAGTGCCAGCATGCGCACCCCGCTCAAGCTCGCCATTGCCTTGGCCGCCACATTGGCCGCCGCCTACGGCATCGCCCGCAGCACACCGTACTGGTTCGCCCCACGGCAACAGGCCGAGGTCGATATCCACGACCCGACCCTGATCGAGCAGGGCCGGTATCTATCGCGTGCCGCCGACTGCGCCGCCTGCCATACCGCACCCGGCGGCAAGCCCTTCGCCGGTGGGCTTGGCATGCAGACACCGATGGGCACGCTGTATTCGACCAACATCACCCCGGACCCGGATACCGGCATCGGCGCGTACGACTATGCGGATTTCGAGCGCGCGGTGCGGCGTGGCATCCGCCATGACGGCCAGCCGCTGTATCCGGCAATGCCCTACGCCTCGTACGTGATCGCCAGCGATGCCGAGATCAAGGCGCTGTATGCCTACTTCATGGGCGCAGTGCAGCCGGTCCGGCAGGACAACGCTGACAGCACCATTCCATGGCCGGCCAACATGCGCTGGCCGCTTGCCTGGTGGCAGCTGCTGTTCGCGCGCCCGCGCAGTTTCATCCCTGATCCAACCCTGGATGCCGGCCAGCAACGCGGCGCCGAACTGGTCGAAGGCCTGGCCCATTGCGGCGCGTGCCATACCCCACGCGGGCTGGCCTTCCAGGAAAAAGCGATGGCCGATGACGGCAGCCGCCAGTTCCTGTCCGGATCGGTGCTGGAAGGCTGGTATGCGAAGAACCTGCGCAACGAATCAACTGGCCTCGCCAGCTGGAGCGAAGCCGAGATCGTCGAGTTCCTGCGCACCGGCCGTACCGATCGTTCCGCGGCCTTCGGTGGTATGGCCGATGTGGTCGAGCACAGCACGCAGTACCTGTCCGACGCCGATCTGCTGGCGATGGCGCGGTATCTGAAGCAGCTGCCAGCACGCGAAGGCCGCAGCGCGCAGTGGACGCCGGGCACCGACACCACTACTGCCGCACTGCGCGGCGGTGACTACCGGGTGGCCGGTTCGCTGGCCTACGCCGAACACTGCCAGGCCTGCCATCGTGCAGATGGACGTGGCATGCCATGGGTCTACCCTGCCCTGGCCGGCAACTCCATCGTGTTCGCCGACGATCCCAGCTCGCTGGTGCAGGTAACCCTGATCGGTGGACGCACGCCGCACACGCCGCATGACCGGATGGCGTTCACCATGCCGGGCTTCGAGCAGCTGCCCAATGCGCAGCTCGCCGACATCCTCACCTTCATCCGCAACAGCTGGGGCAACCAGGCCAGCGCGGTCAGCGAACTGGACGTGGCGCGCATGCGCCGGGTGGTGCGTGACAAGCCGGTGCATGTGGTCCCGCAGGAGACGGCGCAATGAGGCGTTCGAAGAAGCGTTCCAGAGCGTTGGTCGCCAGCGCAGTGGTTGCGGTGCTGCTGGCCGGTGCCGGCACGCTGCTGTACCAGCACCTGTACCCGGACCTGGATGCGGAGGTGGCAAGGACCCTGGACATCCTCGACGGCCACGGCCAGGTGGTGGGCCAGTACCACGTACCCAGTGCCGAGGAGATCGCCAGCCTCGGCAACGCAGACGCGGTGATGTTCGGCCGTCGCCTGCTCAACGAGACCGCACGCCTGCTGCCGGACAACGTCGGCAACGATCTGAACTGCAACTCCTGCCACATGGCCGAGGGCAAGCGACCCTTCGGCAATCACTACTTCAACACCGGCGGTGGCAGCTACCCGCGCTACATGCCGCGCCCGGGCAGGGAAATCGGTCTGGCCGAGCGCATCAACGGCTGCCTGCAGCGTTCGATGAACGGCAAGCCGCTGGCCAAGGATGCACCGGAGATGCGCGCGATGCTGGAATACATGGCATGGCTGAGCCGCCCGGTACCGGACGGTGCACGCGTGGCCGCGCCCAGCGAAGGGCCGATCGACAGCACGCTGACGCCGGACCCGATACGTGGGCAGGCGCTGTATGCCGCGCAGTGCGCTGCCTGCCACGGCGACAACGGAGAAGGCCAGCGCGATGCCAGCGGCGATATCGCGTTCCCGCCGTTGTGGGGGGAGCGTAGCTTCAACATCGGTGCCGGCATGGCGCGGCTGTACAAGGCCGCAGGCTTCGTCAAGCACAACATGCCACCGGCGGTGACCCGTGAACCGCCACTGGGCCAGCAGGTGATGCCCGAGCAGGATGCTGTGGATATCGCCAGCTACTTCATCAACCAGCCGCGCCCGGACTTCGCCGGCAAGACCAAGGACTGGCCGCGCGACCCGAAACCGAAGGACGCGCGCTACTGAGGAGCGCCGCCGGTGTTGCCGGCCGTCACACAACACACTCCCTGCATCTGCGCGTCACCGCCATGTCATCGGCACTGCCGACACTCCCGGACTTTCCTCCCCTGAAGGTCCGGTTTCGATGCGAACGATTGCGCGCTTTCCCCGTATCTCGCTGCTTGCCCTGCTGATTGCTCCCGCACTGGATGCCCTGGCTGAAGCACCTCAGGGCGATGCCGCCGATACGCGAAGCGCCGACGCGCGGACCCTGGACCAGGTGCAGGTGATCGGCCAGGCCACCAGCTATGCCAAGACCTCGGTGCGCCAGGAAACCTTGAACCGGCAGACCGTGCTGAGCAGCGTCAATGGCGCGCTCAACGAAGTGCCCGGCGTGGTCGTCAGCGAAGCCGATGCCACCGGCTCGTCGGTCTGGGGCACGCAGATCAGCATGCGCGGCTTCGTCACCAACCGCGACACCCAGCAGATCGGTACCACCATCGACGGCCTGCCCAATGGCGGTTCCGGCTATGGCGGCGGCTCGCTGGCCAACCGCTACATCGACACGCTCGACCTGGAAACGGTAGAGGTGAGCCAGGGCACGGCCGATATCTCCTCGCGCTCGAACGAAGCGCTGGGCGGCACCCTGAACTTCCTCACCAGCGATCCACTGCAGGAGCAGCGCCTGCGCATGGTGGTGGGTGCCGGCGACAATGAGGCGCGCAAGTACTACGTGCGCTACGACACCGGCCTGCTGGGCGGACATACCCGCGCGTGGATCAGCGCATCCTCGGCGCGCGTGCATGACTGGATCGATGGCACCGGTCACACCAGCAACGACAACATCGCCGGCAAGTTCATCACCGAACTGGACCGCTGGACCCTGACCGGCTACCTGTCCTACAACGATGCCGACGAGCCGGAGTACACCAGCGTTTCACCGAAGGGCTTCGCCACCAACCCGGACCGCGACGGCCTGGTCGGCACCCTGACCGGCATTCCGTATCTGGACCAGAACTACCGCTCCGGTTCGCGCGCACTGCGCGAGAACACCTTCGGCTACCTGCGCGCGGCGTTCGATGGCGGCAACGGTTTCAAAGCCTCGATGGCTGCCTACGGGCACCGCATGCAGGGCCGCGGTGACTGGCTGCCGCCGTACCTGGCCGATGTCAGCGACGATGGCGCCGGTCGCCCGCAGTCGGAATACCTTGGCGGCAGGACGGTCTACGGCGGCAGCAACCGCGGCCAGATCTACTTCGTGAACCCCGATGGCAGTTCCGCCCAGCGTCTGGCCAACTGCACGCCGCGACTCGGCTTCAGCGCCGAGTACGACCCCAACTGCTACGCCGGCAATGTGCAGGGCGCACAGTCCTATCGCCACTCCCACTACGACAACGATCGCATGGGCGTCACCGCCGACGTCGAATGGCGGCAGACCTTCGGCGCGATCGACAACACGATCCGCGGTGGCCTGTGGGTGGAGAAGCTCGACCGTTCCGTGCGCCGCGACTGGCACCGCCTGCTCAACGTCGGCCAGGACATCGCCTTCGACCACCAGCCCTACTGGGTGCAGTTCGAAGACAAGTACAAGGTCGATGAGCAGATGTACTACGTCGAGGACGTGGCCCGCTTCGGCCCGTTCAGCGCACGCCTTGGCGTAAAGCAGTTCTTCGTCGACCAGTCCCGTCGCCGTGTGATCGGCGCCGCCGAGAATGTGAAGTCCGATTCGAAGTCCGATCCGCTGCTGTCCACCGGCTTCACCTGGGCACCGGGTGTGGAGGGCATGGAGCTGTTCGCCGGCTACTCGCAGAACTTCGCGGCGATCCCCTCCGGGGTGTTGGGTGAAACCGATCCGCAGCGCTTCCGCAATGTCGAACCGGAAACCGCCGACAACATCGAACTGGGCATGCGCATCAGCCGCTGGCCGCTGACCGCTTCGGTCACCCTGTACAACATCAAGTTCGACAACCGCATCGTCTACCTGCCGGCCGGTCTGGTCAGCGGCATCGACTACCTCGGCGAGACCGATGGCGTCTACGAGAACTTCGGCGGCGTGGAGAGCAACGGCCTGGAAGCGGCCTTCGGCTACGGCTGGGACAATGGCTGGCGCATCAATGCCGCCTACACCTACAACCGCTCCAAGTACCTGGGCAGTGGCAACGACGCGCGCGACAGGCAGCTGGGCATCGTCGACGGCGCCAAGGTAATCGGCCAGCCCGAGCAGATCCTGGTGGTGTCGGCCGACTGGCAGGGTGAGAACTGGAACTTCGGCCTGTCCGGTCGCTACCTCGGCGAGCGCTACCTGGATGCGGCCAACGTCAACAAGCTGCCTTCGGCCACCGTGTTCAACGCTAATATCGGTTTCGACCTGCAGGCCCTGTCGCCGCGCCTGAAGGGCATGGGCGCCAACCTGGTGGTGAGCAACCTGACCGACAAGCGCTATCTTGCAGGGGTGGACGGCCGCGACAACGCCTTCATCGGCGCCCCGCGCACCGTCGGCATCTCCTTCCGCGTGGACTTGTGAGTGTGACCCTGTGACCGATACCGGCCGACGCCGACTGTTGCAGGCCGGCGTCGCCGCCGGCCTTTCGCCGCTGCTGCCCAGCATCGCCCGGGCGGCAGCGATCGCCCCCGCCTCACGCACGCGCAGCCTGCAGGACCTGCAGCACATCGTGGTGTTCATGCAGGAGAACCGTTCGTTCGACCACTACTTCGGCACCCTGCCGGGCGTTCGTGGTTTCGGCGACCGCTTCGTGGCCCCAGCGCCCCCTCTGCCCGGCGGCGACCACCCGCGCAGCCTGTGGCTGCAGCCCGACGCCAGTGGGCAACGCGCGATCGCCCCTTTCCCGTTGGATACCGCTGCGCACTTCGGCTACATGCGGGTGGAGGGCACGCCCCACACCTGGCCTGACGCACAGCAGGCGTGGGACCACGGACGCATGGCGCACTGGCCCAAGGCCAAGCAGAACCATTCGATGGGCTACTTCCAGCGCAGCGACATGCCGTTCCAGTTTGCCCTGGCCGATGCATTCACCCTCTGCGATGCCTACCACTGCGCGATGCAGGCCGGCACCAACCCGAACCGCGTGTTCCTGTGGACCGGCCACAACGATGCCCAGGCCCGCGCAGGCGGCCCGGTGATCGCCAATTCGCACGACAATTTCCCCGAGCAGGGCGGCTATCCGGAGTCATATCGCTGGACCAGCTATGTCGAGCGACTGCAGCAGGCCGGTGTGTCCTGGCAGATCTACCAGGACATGGCCGACAACTTCACCGACAACCCGCTGGCCGGGTTCGAGACCTTCCGCCAAGCGCACCGCGGCGACCCGGGGCATGACCCGGAGCTGCGCGCACGCGGCGTCAGCACCCGTGGTCTGGCGCAGCTGCGCGAGGACGCGGTCAGCGGCCGCCTGCCGCAGGTCAGTTTCATCATTGCCGATGCGGCCGGCAGCGAGCATCCGGGGCCGTCCAGCCCCGCGCAGGGCGCCGCCTATACCGCGCGCCTGCTGGATGCATTGACCGCCGATCCCGAGGTGTGGAGCCGCACCGCCCTGCTGTTGATGTTCGATGAGAACGATGGCTTCTTCGACCATGTACCGCCACCGGCACCGCCCTCCCCGCTTGGCGATGGCTGGGCCGGTGCATCGGCGGTCAGCACCGAGGGCGAATACCACCGCAACCCGGCACCGGGCGACGGGAAATACGATGCCGCCGAGCTGCGCGGTCGCCCCTATGGTCTCGGCCCGCGCGTGCCGTTGTATGTGATTTCGCCGTGGAGCCGTGGCGGCTGGGTCGACTCGCAGGTGTACGACCACACCTCGGTGCTGCGCCTGATCGAGCGTCGCTTCGGCGTGGCCGCGCCGGACATCTCGCCGTGGCGGCGTGCGGTCTGCGGTGATCTCAGCAACGCCTTCGACTTCGCCCAGCGCGACACCCGCCCCTTCGTCAAGGCGCTGCCGGATGTCACCGCCGTCGCAGCGCGCGCCGCCGCCCTGCCCGGCCGTACCGTGCCTGCGCTGCCCGATGGCCTGCATCCGGCCCGCCAGGAGCCGGGCGTGCGTCCGGCTCGGGCACTGCCCTATCGGCCGCACGTGCAGGCCACGTCGGTGGATGGCGAGGGCCTCACCCTGCAGCTGGCCAGCGATGGCGCCACGGCCGTGCTGCATGTCTATGACCGCCTGCGCCTGGACGCCATCCCGCGCCGTTACACCGTGGTACCAGGTGCCCCGTTGCAGGATCGTTGGCCGCTGGATGCACAGGGTCGTTACGACCTCTGGCTGCTGGGGCCGAATGGGTTCCATCGCCACTATCGCGGCGCGGGCACGCTCGCGCCGCTGCATGCACAGGTGGAACGCGCCGATGGCCAGCTGCGGCTGGTGCTGCGCAATCCATCGCCTTCAGCGCGCAGGGTCAAGGTGCAGGGCGGCGCCTACGCGGGCCACATGCCGGCACAGGAACTGCAGCTGGTGGCCGGCGCGGAAACCGTGCTGGCCTGGGACCCGACACCGACCGCAGGCTGGTACGACCTGATCGTGCACTCGGAGGGCGTCGAGCAACGCCTGGCCGGCCGTGCCGAAGATGGCCGTCCTGGTTCGAGCGACCCCGCCATGGGCACCGCACCGTTGCGCTTCGAACACGGCTGAAAGTACTTCCGTAGAGCCGGGCGCTTGCCCGGCTCTACAGGGCAGGACAGCCGGCTCAGGCCTCCTGCAGCCCCGGCCGGCCGTGCTCCACTGCATAGCGCTTCCAGCTCTGCTGCGTGCCGTTCGGCCGCATGACCGTATCAAGGGTCTTCATGTCACCGATCCAGGCATCGCGAGTGACATCACACAGCACGTAACCGCGCTTGTCCGTCGTCGCCTTCAGGTGCGGACTGTGCCGCAGCTGGTTCTCTGCATACGCGTCCACGCCCTGCCCGTCGGCGCCCGAGCTGATCGAGGTCGCCAGGAACTCGCTGGAGATCACCCCGGAATCGGTGTTGTCCTGCACCAGATCGCTGGCATAGTGACGGTGCGCATCGCCACAGGCGGTCACCACGTTGCCGAAGCCCACCTTCTGGATGTGATCGAGCAGGCGCCGGCGGCTGGACAGATAGCCGGACCACTGGTCATCGGAAGACTGCACCACGCCGTCCTTCTCGCGCATGTAGTTGCCCAGCGAAACCTGATGCGCGATCGCGTGCCAACGCGGCGCGGCATCGGCCAGGCCATCGAACAGCCATTGCTCCTGCTTCGCACCCACAATGCTGCGCTCGGCAGATTCCACCTGTCCGCGCTGCGCCATGTCCACCTGCTTGCTGCGGTACTGGCGGGTATCGAGCAGGTGCAGGTCCAGCAGCGTGCCGTAGCGTGCGCGACGGAACATCTGCATATGACCATCGCGCGGGAACGACGAAGCGCGCAACGGCATGTTCTCGTAGTACGCCTGGAACGCCTGCGCGCGGCGCAGCAGGAACAGTTCGCTGGGCGTACCGTCCTGGTCTTCGGCACCCGCCCAGTTGTTGTCCACTTCATGGTCGTCGAACGTCACGAACCACGGTGACGCGGCGTGCGCCGCCTGCAGGTCTGTATCGGTCTTGTACTGCGCGTAGCGACGGCGATAGTCGTCGAGCGTGTAGGTCTGTGGGCCAACGTGGTTGCGCAGGTTGGTGAACGGCTGACCGTTCATCTTGCGCACGCCGGTCTGGCTTTCGCCCTCGTAGATGTAGTCGCCGTAATGGAACACGAAATCGAGTGGTTCCTCGGCAATGTGCCGCCACGCCGTGTAGTGCCCCTCTTCGAAATGCTGGCAACCGGCCACCGCGAAGCGCACGCGCTTGATCGGTGCGTTCGCCGCTGGCAGGGTGTGGGTGCGTCCGATCGCACTGGCATGGCCTCCCACGGTGAAGCGGTACCAGTACGGCCGCCCAGGCAGCAGGCCGTCCAGTTCCACGTGCAGCGCATGGCCAAGTTCGGGATGGGCCAGCGAAGTTCCCTGCCGCACCACGGTGCGCATGCCCTCGTCAGCGGCTACCTGCCATCCCACCACCATCGGCCGGGTGGGCATGCCGCCACCGAACACCAGGGGCTCGGTGGCCAGCCGCGTCCACAACACCATGCCGTCGGCTGACGGATCACCGGATGCCACGCCGAGGGTGAACGGCGTACTGGCAAAGCGCGGCGAGGCCAGCAGATTGCGCGGATTCAGTGCTGCCGCATCGCTCTGCGCAGCCAGCGCGCGGGCCGTCCCGGCCCACGCCCCCAATGCGGAAAGACCCGACAGGGCAAGGAAGCGCCTGCGATTGATCGTATCCAAGACGGCCGCCCTCAGTTGTAGATGATGTGGAAGTAGAAGAAGCGACCGTAGTCATCGATCTCGGTGCGGAAGCGTCCGTTCGGACCGGTGCTGTAGGTCGGCTGGGTATTGAACAGGTTCTTCGCCTCGTACTTCAGCGTCACGTGCTTGCTGACCTTGTGGCTGAAGGCCAGGTTGAAGGTCATGTACGGGTCGTAATACGAGTCCAGCCACTGGGTATCGCCGAAGTCGACCAGCATGCGGCTGCGGTAGGTGCCGGACACGCGCAGCTGCGAGCTCTTCCACGGCATGCGCCAGATCACCGAGCCGTTCACCGACCAGTCCGGCTGGTACAGCAGGCGGTCCAGGCGGCGCTCGCTGCCATCACTGATGCGGTAGTTGGTCTGTCCGTCCAGTCGGGTGGCATTGAGGTACATGTCGAAGCGCTGGCGGCCCCACTGCAGATTGCGGTTTGCCACCGCGAACTCGATACCGCGCAACGTCGACTCATCGGTGTTCATCGGCTGGGTGATCCGGTAGCGGACATCACCGATGTTCTCGAAGGTGGTCAGGGTATAGATGTCGTCCTTGATCACCTTGTCGAACATCGCGACCGACACCAGGCCGTTGTTGCCGTTGAAATACAGGTCCCAGGCCAGGTCGAGATTGGTCGAGCGGCGCGGCTGCAGCGAGGCATTGCCCTGCTTGATGGTGCAGAAACCTCCGCCCAGCTCGTCATCGCCACAGCTGGTGCTGGTGGCCTGGGCGATGTTGCTGGGTGTCGGCCGCCCCAGCGTGCGGCTGGCGGAGAAGCGCAGGCGCTGGTTCTCGCTCAGCTTGAAGGTCGCATTCAATGACGGCAGCAGGTTGTTGTAGCCGCCACTGCTCTTGCGGAATGCCGAGGTGTAGGTGGTACCGCCATCATCGCTGAACGGGCTGAACGCATCGAAGGTAGTGTGGTCATAGCGCAGGCCACCGATCAGCAGCAGCCGGTCCCAGGCGTAATGCGCCGAGACGTAGGCGTTGGCGATGTCCTCCACGTACTTGTAGTCGCTGGTGAAATCGGCATTCGGGTAGGCCGCATCGTTGTTGCCCAGCTTCGGGTACAGCTCGTCATGCCACTTGCGGTTGTCGATCAGCGGGAAGCCGGGGACGCTGCCAAGCAGGGTCGAACCCGGATACAGATAGTCGTTCAGGGTCGCGCTGGTCTTGTAGTAATCGAAATCGATGTCCTGCCAGATCTTCAGGTGGCGATACTCGGCACCAGCAGCGAGACCGAAGCCGCGCGCATCGGCATCGATGTTGTAGCTGAAGTCGGCACGCAGGTTGTCGATGCTCTCCTTGGCGTCGCGCGGCGAGATGTAGGCCTGCGCGGGATTGAGCTTGAACGCCGAGCTGGTCAACAGGCTGGAGTCCGAGACACCCACCGCGTTCGGAAAGCCATGGCTGTCGTTGGCATAGTCGACGAACAGGTTGCTCGGGTACGCGCGTACGCCCCAGTAGACCTGGGTGTTGTGGAAGGTCTCTTCGGTGTGGCCGGCGCGCAGGGTCAGCCGCGAAAGGTCGCCGATATCCCAGTTGAAGCTGGCGATCGCACCGCGATTGCTGCGGTCCCAGCGGTCATGGCGGTTCTTGATGTAGATGCTGTTGATCTGGGTGGTGCCGCCGTCCTCGCTCTGGTTGCGTATCGGGAACTTGGCGTTGCCATACAGATCGGTCTTGTTCATCGTCGAGTTCTCGTAGAACCGGTACGAGTACAGCAGCAGCGAGGCATAGAACGGATCGTCCGACGGCTTCCATTCCAGCTTGGCCGAACCACCGAAGTTGGTGATGTAGTTGGTGTAGGTGCCGGTGCTGAAGTTGCCCGGCGCGCGCAGGCCGTTCCAGCCTTTCGCCTCGTCCGGGCCGGTGGTGCCATCGGTGAGGTACTTGCCGGCATCGCTGTAGTAATAGTTCGATTCGACCCAGCGCTTGACGCTGTTGCGCGAGCGCTGTTCATAGCGCGCGACAGCGACGATGCCGAACTGGTCATCGGCACCGAACTGATTTGAGAACACCGCTTTGGCGCTCTTGCCGAAGTGCCCCAGGGTCTTGTGGTCGCCACCCGCGCTGCGCCCCACATTGGTCTCGGCCGTGGAATAGATGCCGGCCACGTCGGCGAACACATACTTGCCGGAGCGGTCAAAGGCACTGCGGCTGATGATGTCGATCACACCACCAATGGCATCCGGTGCCTGCTCGGCGCTGAAACTCTTGTAGATGTCCGTGCGGGTGCCGATGTCGCTGGGAATCAGCTGCAGGTTGTTCATGCGCTCGCCGGAGCCACTGCCACCCACGCTTGCGATCACGATGCCGTCGATGGTCGTGTAGTTGAGATTGGCCTGCACGCCGCGCACGGTCACATAGCGCGGTTCGCCCGCATCTTCCACCGCACTCAGACCGGGCGCGGCCATCAGGCTCTCGGCCAGCGTCTCATCGCCGTAGCTGTCCATCTCATCGTAGATCACCGAATCCTTGATCACCGGCGAGGTTTTCTTCTGATCGATCACCTCATGGGCGGCGATCACCTTGATCGTTCCCAGCGTCGGAGCGACCACGGCTTGCGGCTGCTGCGGTGCCGGTGCGGCCGGCCTGTTTTCCCGTTGGGCCGGTGCCGCATCGATGGCGATCACGTTGCCATCCACCACCGTGTAGCGCAGGCCGGTGCCGGCCAGCAGCGTGTCCAGCGCCTGCTTGACGGTGGCTCCCCGCGGTACCGCGCCCGCCATGGGTGCATTGCCCGCGCCGGCATACAGGAACTGCACGCCGGAGCTGCGTGACAGCTGCTCCAGTGCCTGGCTCAATGGCTGCGCGGCGATCGCTGCAGTGACCTTGGTCTCAAGCCCATTGGACGACACCGCCTGCGCATGTGCGCCCAGGCAGGGAGACAAGGCCAGTACCACCGACAGATAGAGCTTCTTGCGCATCACGGTTCCTTGCAGGAGAGAGGAATGCTGCTGCGTCGACATTCGACAGCGGCTTCTCCCAAGTAAGAGCCGGCATCGGCGGAAGTGGAGAACGCCGATTCGATGAATTTTTTCTGACAGCCCATCGCCCAACCGGGATCAGCGGCTGGAGACCCATACCGTGTCCTGTTCGCGGCGGATGACGAAGCGCGCGTCCCGCTGCAGGAATGCCTGCAGCGCAGCGACCCGGTGCGCCTCCAGGCTGCCCGACAGGCGCGCCGCGCGCGCAACGTCATCGGTCACCCGCACCTGCACCTGGTTGTGCCGGTTGAACGCAGCCGCCACCTCGTCCAGCCGCTCATCACGGAACGACACCCGGCGCTGCTGCCAGTCCAGCAGCATCGACATCGGTATTTCCAGCGGCTGCACCGCATGGCTGAGATGATCGACCTGCACCACCCGCCCGGCGGGCAGCTGCGCCAGCCGGCGTTGCCCATCACCGGCGGTCCAGACCTCCACCTGGCCGGATACCACGCCGATACGCGTGCTCTGCAACCGGCGCGACACATCGAACACGGTGCCGATGTCACGGATCTGCAGATCACCGACCCGTACCTCGAAGGGCCGGCGATCCGCTGCGATATCAAACGTGGCCTCGCCCTGCAGCAGTTCGACGCGGCGGCTGAACCAGCCGATGGTCACCCGCAGACGGCTGTCTGCATTCAGCCGCACCTGGGTCTGGTCAGCCAGCACCACCTCACGCAGTTGCCCGTGCCCGGCGACCAGCATCTGTTCGCGCGGCATCAGCCACGGCAGCAGACCGGCCACCAGCAACAGTCCGCACGCCACCGCAGCCACCCGCCTCCAGAGCGGCCGGCGCGTTGGTGTTGCAACCACGGCGCGCGGCGCGGGCACGGACGCGGCAAACAACGGCACCACTTTCGCCGTTGCCGGCAGCATCGGCAGCACTGCCCTGCTTCCCTGTTCCTGCGGGTGCACCGTCATCGCCGCGCCCACCTGCCGGTGCAGATGCAGGGCATGCAGGTACGCGCGCACGTGCTCGGGCGAGCCCTTCATCCACGCCATGAACCCGGCGCGCTGCGCAGCGCTCAGGTCACCCTCGCGGTTGCACAGGAACCAGTGCGCAGCCTGTTCGGCCACCTCGTCATCCATCGCTGCAGGCTCCTGCTGGTTCATCCGTCCTTCCCGGCGCCCAGCGCCTTCCTGCAGGCTTCCAGCCCCTTGCCGATGTGCTTGCGCACCATGTGCACCGACACGTCCAGCTGCGCCCCCACCTGATGGCAATCCAGTCCTTCGCGGTAGTGCAGCTCCATCACCCGCCGCGTCGTGGGCGGCAGTTGCGCGATGGCGCCACGGATTCCGTTCCAGCGCTGCGCCCGCTCGAAATCAGCCTCGATGTCCTCTTCGCTGCTGAGTACCTCGGCCAGCAGATCAACATCCTCGATCTGCGGCAGGCCCGAGCGCGAGCGTGCCTGTTCACGGGCCAGATTGGCTGCCACGGCGAACAGATAGGCTTCAGGGTTCTCGATCGCCGCGGCGTCTTCGCCGGTGCTGCGCAGCAGGCGCAGATAGACCTCCTGCGCCAGATCCTCGGCATCGGCAGCCTGTGAACCACGCCGAAGGAAGAAGCCACGCAGCAGGCGGCGCCGCAAGGCGTAGCTCTTCTCCCAGATCCTGACGCTGTTCACAACCGACCAACCACCCCGAGGCTGGAAAACCCAGCAGGGTGCACACCGACGATGACAACCGCATTGCAGCGGCGCCGGGCAAAGCGCAGGTTCGCGCAGACCCAACCCTCACCTGTCTACCGGCCAACCCATGCGCCGCCTACGCTTGTCTCCCCGGCAGCCATCAAGGCCGCCCCCGCGCCACGGCCCTGCCGGCGCGACTCCGCTCCAGAGCTGTCGCCCTGCCGGCGGTGTCGCGCAGATGCCGGCCGGCGCTCTCTGGAGACGCAGCATGAACCAGGCACACTTCCCTCTCGACACCGATCCGCAGGAAACCCGCGAATGGCGCGAGTCCCTGCACGCGGTGATCAAGGCTGGCGGCCGCCCCCGCGCGCACTACCTGCTGGACCAGCTCGATGAGCTTGATGTGCAGCAGCATGGCGACCTGCACACCCGCGCATGGACCGCCTACACCAACACGATTCCACCCGAGCGCCAGCCCGCCTACCCGGGCGACCTGGCCATCGAACGGCGGTTGAACGCGATGATCCGCTGGAACGCCATGGCGATGGTGCTGCGCGCCGGCAAGCATTCCAATGTCGGCGGCCACATCGCCACCTACCAGTCCGCCGCGGTCATGTATGACGTGGGCTTCGATCACTTCTTCCGTGGCCGTACCGACACCTTCGACGGCGACATGATCTACATCCAGGGCCATTCCGCACCGGGCATCTATGGACGTGCATTCGTGGAAGGCCGCATCAGCGCCGAGCGCATGGACAACTTCCGCCGCGAAGCCGGGCGTGAGGGCCTGTCCTCGTATCCGCACCCGCGGTTGATGCCGGAGTTCTGGCAGTTCCCTACCGTATCGATGGGCCTGGGCCCGCTGACCGCGGCCTATCAGGCCCGTTACATGCGCTACCTGGAATACCGCGGGCTGAAGCAGCACCAGGGCCGCAAGGTCTGGGCCTTCCTCGGTGATGGTGAAATGGATCAGCCCGAATCGCTGGCGGCCATTTCACTGGCCGGGCGCGAGCGCTTGGACAACCTGGTGTTCGTGGTCAACTGCAACCTGCAGCGCCTGGACGGACCAGTGCGCGGCAACGCCAAAGTGATCCAGGAACTGGAAGGCACCTTCCGTGCCGCCGGCTGGAACGTGATCAAGGTGATCTGGGGCGGTGGCTGGGACGACCTGCTGGCACGTGATCACAGCGGCTTGCTGCGCCAGCGCATGATGGAATGCGTCGATGGTGACTACCAGACCTTCAAGTCACAGAGCGGTGCCTATGTACGTGAGCATTTCTTCGGACGCTACCCGGAACTGCTGGCGCTGGTCGCGCACATGAGCGACGACGAGATCTGGGCGCTGGCACGTGGCGGCCACGATCCGCAGAAGGTTTACGCCGCCTACCAGCAGGCAGTGAACACCGCGGGCCGGCCGACCGTGGTATTGGCCAAGACGGTGAAGGGCTTCGGCATGGGTGAGGCCGGCGAAGGCCAGAACATCAATCACCAGTTGAAGAAGATGAGCACCGATGCGGTGCGCGCTTTCCGCGACCGTTTCGATCTACCGATCAGCGATGAACAGCTGGAGGAAATGCCGTACCTGCGCCCGGCGCCGGGCAGCCCGGAGGCGCTCTACTTCGCGCAGCGTCGCCAGGCGCAGGGCGGCCAGCTGCCGGCACGCCTGGCACAGGTCGATCCGCTGCCACTGCCGCCGCTGTCCACGTTCAACGTCCAACTGCAGGGAAGTGGTGATCGCGGCCAGTCCACCACCATGGGCTTCGTGCGCATCCTCACCACCCTGCTCAAGGATCCCGAGCTGGGCAGGCTGGTGATCCCGATCGTGCCCGATGAATCGCGCACCTTCGGCATGGAAGGCCTGTTCCGCCAGATCGGCATCCACTCTTACCTCGGCCAGTTGTACACGCCGCAGGACGCTGGCCAGCTGAGCTATTACAAGGAAGCCAAGGATGGCCAGATCCTGCAGGAAGGCATCAACGAATCCGGCGCGATCTGTTCGTGGATCGCCGCCGGTACCGCGTACGCCAACCACGGCCTGGCCACGATTCCGTTCTACATCTTCTATTCGATGTTCGGCCTGCAGCGCGTCGGCGACCTGGCCTGGGCCGCGGCCGACGCGCGCACCCGTGGCTTCCTGCTTGGCGCCACCTCGGGCCGAACCACGCTGATGGGCGAAGGCCTGCAGCACGACGATGGCCACAGCCACGTGCTGTCTTCGGTGATTCCCAGCTGCGTGTCCTATGACCCGACCTACAATTTCGAGCTGGCGGTGATCATCCACGATGGCCTGCGCCGCATGTACGTGGACCAGGAAGACATCTACTACTACATCACCCTGCTCAACGAGAACTACCCGCACCCGGCCCTGCCCGACGGCGCCGAAGCCGGCATCCTGAAGGGCCTCTATCTGCTGCGCCCCGCCGCTGCCGACACCATTGCACAGCCTCGCGCGCAGTTGATGGGCAGTGGCTCGATCCTGCGCGAGGTGCTGGCCGCCGCCGATCTTCTGCAGCAGGATTTCGGTATCAGCAGCGACGTCTGGAGCGCCACCAGCCTGACCGAACTGCGCCGCGACGGCCTGGCTGTCGAGCGCTGGAATCTGCTGCATCCGGCTGACGAGCCGCGCGTCCCCTACGTGCAGCAGTGCCTGCAGGACCATGCTGGCCCAGTGGTGGTGGCAACCGACTACATGAAGATCGTCGGCGACCAGATCCGTCCCTTCATCAGCGATCGCCGCTTCATCGCACTCGGCACCGATGGTTTCGGCCGCTCGGATACACGCGAATCGCTGCGGACGTTCTTCGAGGTCGATCGCCACTTCATCGTGCTGGCGGCACTGAAGGCCCTGGCCGACGACGGACATGTCGAACGGAGCCTGCAGCAGCAGGCGATCGACCGGTACGGGATCGATACCGGCAAGCGCGACCCCGCCGCTGCATGACAGCGCAGCAACGGCATCCGCAGAGCGCGCCTCTGCGGGTGTCGCTGCATCACACCGCTACGGCAACCGCTTGAACAGGTTGGTCTGCAGGATCGGCGTGCCGTCATGACCGAAGAACGCCTTGGTTTCGGTCATCGTTGAACGATCAGCGGCCACCGTATACACACGAGTGGAGGCCGGCGAACCGTGATCGACCAGCTGCATCACCAGCGTGTTCGGCGCCGGCAGTTTCAGCGTCGCCTGGTTGGCGCCGTAGCTGCCTATCAGCGATGCGGGCGTGCCATCCAACGCCAGCGTACCGTCGGATTTCATCGTCTTGCCATCATGCAGGACGATATCCACGTGCGAGCTCCACCTGCCCGCGCCGGCGTCCTTGAATTCCAGCACGACCCGTTGCGGACGCTGTGCTTCAGGCAGCGCGGACGTGTCGATATCCAGCGACCAGCGGCCGAGCAGCGGCGAGGACTTCGGGCTTTCAGCCAAGGCAGGCATCACCTGCAGCAGGGCCACGGACAGCAACGTGGCGGACAACAGCTTCATGCGAGGCTCCTTTCGAGTGGAGAAAGTGCTGCAGGGTGCGTTCTGGGGTACCGGCAATGGCCGATGCTGCGCGCCAAAGTCCGGTCGTGCAAGCGACCAAGCTGCCGGCGATGGCCAGGCCCAATCTCCCCATCCCCTGCGCCGTCCCCCTCCGACTTGTGAAGCTAAATAGTTACGTTATAACATTTCACATTCTTTTCACGGAGTGTGTCATGCGTCGTCACCTGCTTGCTGCAGCCATCCTGTTCGTCGTCCACAACGCCCATGCCAGCGACGACCCAACCCTGCCCGCCGTCCAGGTCGAGGCAAGCAAGCCCTCCCGGATCGACAGCATCGTCACTGTCGAGGCCTCGCAGGCCCAGAACCGCACCCTCGGCGGCATGCTTGAACATGTCTCCGGCGTGCAGAACAGCGCCTTCGGGCCCAATGCCGGTGCACCGGTCATCCGCAGCCTCAGCGGCAACCGCGTGCAGATCCTGGAAGACGGCCAGTCCATCCTTGGCATGAACGCCTTCAGCGGCGACATCAACATTCCGTTCGATCCGCTGTTCGTGCGCAGCGTCACCGTCAACAAATCCTCCGATACCGTCCGCTACGGCGGCAACGCCATCGGCGGCAGCGTCGACATCGACTCCGGCCTGATCTCGCGCACGATGGAGGACAAGGACCAGTCGATGGAACTGGTCCTGCGCAAAGGTTTCAACGCGGCCGATGCGCAGGGTTTCCGCATGAACTTCAACAACCAGCGGAATGTCTCGACGAACCTGCAGGTCTCGCGGCAACGCATCTCGTACTACGACATTCCCGGCAACAGCAAGGCCAGCGTCTGCAACACCCGGCTGTTCCCGGCCACCGGCGGTGTCAATTCGGCGCTGGCCGACAGCTGCCAGAAGGAAGCGCGCGTCCAGCAGCTCTACAACAAGGCCTCGCAACTCTACATCGACCAGTTCATGACCGAGAACCCCGATTGGGCCGATGGCGATTTTTCCTTCTACACCAACAGTCCGACCTCGGTCTGGCAGCGCCGCACTTACATCAATCCAGTCAACCCGGCCTATGTCGCCGGCACGCCTTCGTACGTACAGAAGCAGATCAACAACGATGTGACCCCCGATTACCACCATCGACTGGGTAACAGCTACTCACGCAGTTCGCAGGTGGCACTCGGCTCGACCTGGTTCTTCGATCGCGGTTACGTCGGCGTCAGCATCGATGCCAAGGACAGCGAATACGGTGTGCCGGGCTTCTCGATGCAGAACCTGTCCTTCGGCGCGAACCCTGCCGACGGCCTGCCGGTGGGCGTGGTGATCAAACAGCAGCGCTACGCCCTGGAAGCATTGCTGCGAGACCCGCTGCCGTACGTCGAACGTGCCGAACTGCGGGTTTCAAAACTGGACAACACCTCGGGCGAGCGCCTGGGCTCGACCAGGGCCAACGACTACGACTTCCAGAGCACCCAGGCCGAACTGCTGCTGGCACATCAACCCGTCGGGCCGCTCAGCGGCGTGCTGGGCCTGAGCCATCAGGCGCGCGACGTCACCGGCAGCGGCACGCTGCGCTACCTGCCTGATGTGGACACCCGCAGCAACGCCGTGTTCCTGAAGGAAACCCTCGACTTCGGCTGGGCGTCCTTCGATGCCGGCGTCCGCCATGAACGCGTGGACCATGACCTGCAGCCCAGCCGCTTCAAGACCTCGCGCAATGCTGCCAGCACCACGCTGCAGGACCGCTCCTATCGTCTCAACAGTTACAGCCTTGGTTCGTATGTCGAACTCGGCCCGCTGTTCGCCGCCAAGGTGCGCTATTCGTCCTCGCAGCGCGCACCGGAGATCAACGAGCTGTATGCCAGCAACGCGCATTACTCGGTGATGACCCAGGAAGAAGGCAACCAGAACCTGGAGCCGGAACGCGCGAAGAACCTGGAGCTGACCGGACTGTTTCATCTTTGCGGCTTCGCGCTGTCGGCCACCGCCTACCGGATGAAGTACGACAACTACCTCTACCAGGGCCACTCCGGCATGCAGATGGCCAATCGCCTGCCGCTGAAGTACTGGAAGCAGACCGACACCACGGTGAAGGGATTCGAGATCGATGCCTCGCAGGCGCTCGACCTTGGCGGCTACGGGAAATTGAATCTGTCCGCCTTCGCCGATCTGGTCAGGAACCAGGCCGATCGCCCGGACACGCTGCGCGCGCACAACGACGGCGAGTACCTGCCGAACATGCCGACCAACCGCTATGGCGCCAACCTGCAATGGCAGCGCGACAGCTGGAAGGTACAACTTTCCAGCACCTACTACGACAAGCAGAAGTACCTGGGTCGCAACGTCAGCGAAGAGATTCCGCTGGATGCGTTCAACTTGGTCGATCTGCAGGTCAGCCGCGAGCTGCCAGTACGCAATGCGTACATCGCTGGGATGGAAGTGTTCGTCAACGGCAGCAACCTTCTGGACGACGACGCCCGCCCACACAACTCGCCGTTGAAGTACATCGCACCGCTGCCCGGTCGCGGGTTCCAGGTCGGCGTGACCATGAAGCTTTGAGGGACCTGAAAAGAAAAACGCCTGCAGATCGAGGATCTGCAGGCGCTTCTTTGTATCTGGCGGAGCGAGAGGCCGATTCGGCACTCTCTCAATCTCTCAGGGAGTCCAGAAACCGAGGCGTATCAACGCCTGAGACTCCACACCCATACCATCGAGTCTCGCGGAATCCGGACCCCAAACATGGGGCGAACTGTGGGGCACTATTGATGGCAAGACCTACCAACCGACTGAGCGCGCGAGCCGCGCACACCACCACCAAGGCAGGCTATCACGCGGACGGCGGGGGCCTGTACCTGCTCGTCGGCCCGACCGGTTCCAAGTCCTGGGTGCTGCGCTACCAGCGCGGCGGCAGGCGTCGGGAGATGGGCCTGGGCCCAGCGCAGCTGGTCAGCCTGCAGGAAGCCCGAGCATCGGCACTGCAGCACCGCCGGCAGTTGCTGGCCGGGGACGACCCAATCGAGGCGCGCCGGGCCAGCCGATCCGCAGGAACCACTTTCGGCGAGGCTGCTGACGCTTACATTGCGTCGCACCGCGCTGGCTGGAAGAACGACGCTCAGGCCGATCAGTGGGAACAGTCCCTGCGAGCCTACGGACCAGCCCGCCACACGCCAGTGGGCAACGTGGACACCCACCTGGTGATGGAATGCCTGCGCCCTATCTGGACCGAGAAAACAGTGACGGCTACGCGTGTGCGCGGGCGCATCGAGCGCGTGCTGGATTGGGCGAAGGTCCACGGCCAGCGAGACGGCGAGAACCCGGCGCGCTGGCGTGGCCACCTGGAGAACCTGCTGCCCAAGCCCGGAAAGGTGAACAAGCCCAAGCATCACGATGCAATGCCCTACGCGGATGTGCCGGCCTTCATGGCGACGTTGGCGAGCCGGGATGCCCGGACCCGCCGGGCCCTGCGGTTCGTGATCCTGACCGCCGCACGGACAGCCGAGGTCACCGGGTCGGATTGGTCGGAGTTCGATCTGGACCACCGACTGTGGACCATCCCTGCCAGCCGCATGAAGGGAGGCCGGGAACACATCGTGCCGCTTACCGATGCGGCCGTGGCAATCCTTAAGCCCTTGTGCCGCAAGGAACCACCGTTCTCCCTGTCCGAGAACGCGATGCTCTACCTGGTGCAGAAGCCGGCACCGAAAGGGCTCGGCCTGCCCTTTACTGTGCACGGCTTCAGGTCCAGCTTCCGCGACTGGGCCGCCGAAACGACTGACCACGCCAACGAGGTGGTGGAGATGGCCTTGGCCCACGCCATCAAGAACAAGGCAGAGGCCGCCTACCGTCGCGGGCAGCTGCTGGACAAGCGCCGGCCGCTCATGGAGCAGTGGGCAACCTACCTGGGGCTTGGCTCAGACGCCGCGGCGTAGCTGCTCCAGCCCTGCCCTCACCCGCGCCTTCTGCGGATCCCTCGCCCTGGGCTTGGTCGCTGCCGGCGGCTTGCGCGGCTCCAGCGCTTCTTTCACCCGCTCCAGCTCCGTTGTGCCCGCCTCAGCCAAGCGGCGGGCTTGCTGCAGCTGCTCAGGGGTTGGGGGCAATCCGGGCATCGGCGGCGGCAGCTCGGTCGGCGTGCTGTCCACCAGCCTGGCGACCGCTTGCCGCAGTCTCAGCTCGGGGTAGAGCCTGGCCGCGCACCACCGCTCGGCGTAGCGCTTGCCCTGCTGGATGCTGGCCGCACGCACGTCCTTGGTCTGCCACATCTTCCTGGCGTCCATGTGCACGCGCGCGCCGCCGTCCTTTGCCGGCGTGACATGAGCGATCTGCCGGCCGCTCCACCACAGCACCCAGCCATCCCCCATCTGGACCCAGCCAGAGGGTGGCGGAGCTGTGCGAAAACCTTGGTAGCCGTGCGAGGGAAGCATGGCTGGAAGGATACGGCCGGTAGTCGCAGATCTTGCGAACGCGCCGGCCACTTGGCTGAACCATTTGGCCAGCTGGACTATTTCGCGAGCAGCTGCTCCGCTCTTTCCATGCAGTAGTGGCGCAACTCAGGATCCGGAATTGATCGAAGCGCCCACTGTTCGATATCGCCATATGTCTTTGCCTTCGCCTGTGCGTCGGCAAGCCGATCATCGATCTCGGTGCGGCTGGATGCTGCGTAGGTATGGACGTTCATGGACCACCTCATTCGTTTAGGAGGCCGACGATAGGCAGCGCACGCTCAACGGGTCAACACTTTCGTTGAACATTTTCCATAGCGTTATCAGCATGTTACACCCGCATAACGGATTGAATAACTCCGCTCTACACATTCGCACCACGGATGGCCCCGCTACGCTCCGGCCATGTGCGGCCGATTCGTCCAGCTCCCCGTTGTCGACTTTGGTCAGCCCGGCCTGGCTGACCTTGCCCCCGGTCTGGCTGAGATCCAGCCCAGCTACAACCTGGCGCCGACGCAGCGCGCCTCGATCATCCTGGACCGTGGCGAAGGTCGGCAGG
>NZ_JACGTN010000028.1:0-18093 GCF_014763005.1 Stenotrophomonas sp. Br8
ACCCACAGTGCCCCGCCATCCCCCGGAGTGCCGCTGTTGCTGTTGCTGTTGAGGTTGCCGGCCAGCGGCCGGCACTACCGCTTCGGCAGGTGCAGGGCGCAGCCCTGCCGAAAACCCCCTTGGGCGTAGAATGCGGGCATGAGCGAATCCCTCGACAACCACCTGGTCCACGGCCGCCGCCAGCGGCCCGACGGCCCTTCGCCGATCGATGTCATTTCGGTCCAATCACAACTGGTCTACGGCCATGCCGGCAACAGCGCCGCGCTGCCCCCGATGCGCGCGCTTGGCGTGCGCGTGGCCTCGATCCCGACCACGCTGCTGAGCAATGCGCCGTTCTACGAGACCACCCGTGGCCGTGTGCTGCCCAGCGACTGGTTTGCCGACCTGCTGCTCGGTACGCGCGAACGTGGTCTCCCGCAGCGGGCGAAGATGCTGGTGTCCGGCTACTTCGGCAGCGCCGCCAATGGTGCCGCGTTTGCTGATTGGCTGGACGAGATCCTGCCGGCATGCCCGCAGCTGCGCTACTGCCTGGACCCGGTGATCGGCGATACCCACACCGGTCCCTACGTGGAGCCAGGCCTGGAAGCGATCTTCGCTGAACGCCTGCTGCCGCATGCCTGGCTGGTCACCCCCAATGCCTTCGAACTCGGTCGCCTGACCGGCATGCCCGCGCTGGTCGAAGCCGATGCCATCGCCGCCTCGCGTGCGCTGCTGGCGCGCGGCCCGCAGTGGGTGCTGGCCCACAGCGTCGGCGGCAATCCGGGCGAGCTGGTGACGCTGGCTGTGGGTCGCGAGGAAACCTGGCGCTGGACCTCGCCGCTGCTGCCGGTCGACGTGGCCGGTACCGGCGATGTGCTGATGTCGCTGATGGTGTCCTTCCTGCTGCGCGGTGAGCCGATGCAGATGGCCATCTCGCGCGCCATCGCCGGCACCCATGCGGCGTTGGAGGCGACCCTGGCCCATGGTTTCGAGGAGTTCGATGTGATCGCGGCCGCACCGGCGGCGTTGGCCGACGGGATGCGCTTCCGCGCTGAACGGCTGGCATGAGCGAGTTGCACGAACGTACGCCGCGCACGGTCGGCATCGTCGGCAGTGCCGGCGCCTACGGGCGCTGGCTGACCCGGTTCTTCGAACAGCACATGCAGGTGCAGGTGATCGGCCACGATCCAGCCGATCCGAGCTCGCAAGCGCCGGAGCAGCTGCTCGAACAGGCCGATGTGCTGGTGTTCTCCGCACCGATCCGGCACACGCCCGCGTTGATTGCCGAATACGCGCGCCTGTCGGCTGGCCGCGAACAGGAACGCTTGTGGCTGGATGTGACCTCGGTGAAGGAAGCGCCAGTGCAGGCGATGCTGGCCTCGCGCGCCGAGGTGGTGGGCCTGCATCCGATGACGGCGCCGCCCAAGGCGCCGACTCTGAAAGGCCGGGTGATGGTTGTCTGCGAGGCGCGTCTGCAGCACTGGCGGCCCTGGGTGGACGCGCTGTGCCTGGCACTGCAGGCAGAGTGTGTGCGGGCCACGCCGCAGCACCATGACCAGATGATGGCGCTGGTGCAGGCGATGGTGCATGCGACCCATCTGGCCCAGGCGGGTGTGCTGCGCGAGTACCAGCCGCAGTTGGGCACGCTGGCAGCAATGTTGCCGTATCGATCAGCTTCGTTCGAACTGGATACGGCGATCATCTCGCGCATCCTGTCGTTGAATCCGGCGATCTACGAAGACATCCAGTTCGGCAATCCCTATGTGGCGCCGATGCTGCAACGTCTGATCGGCCAGCTGCAGACGCTGCAGGCGCAGGTCGGGCAGGGCGACGATGCCGCGCGCGGCGCATTCCGCGAACACCTGCTTGGGGCCAACCGGAGTGCCTTCGGTGATCAGGCGCTGGCTGCGGGAAATTACACCTTCGAGCGCGTCGGCTATCTGCTGGCCGACCTGACCGAGCGCAACGCACTGTCGGTGCACCTGCCTGAAGACCGCGCGGGGTCGTTGCGCGAACTGCTCAACGTGTTCGAGCAGCATGGCATCAGCCTGGCCTCGATCCATTCCTCGCGCACGCCCGCCGGCGAGGTGCATTTCCGCATCGGTTTCGTGGCAGGCAGCGAACCAAGGGCTATTGCGGCGGCCGCCGCCGAGGTGGATGCCAGCGGGATCGGCCGGGTGCTTGCATAGAACATTCATCCACAGGGCGTGTGGATGGCTTCTGCGCAAACATGTGGATAACCGGCTGCAGGCATTGGCGGGCAAGGCTGTCAAGATGGTTGGTCAAAAAATGACCAACCTTTTTTTGACGGAGCCAACGGCTGAGGCGAGCTGGGCTCGGCGCTACAGCGGACCGCTAGATCGACAGCCTGACCTCACCACCGCTGGTGGTGAATTCGCGGCCGTTGCGCACCAGCTGGCGGCCGTCGTCGAGTTCATAACGCGGCGTCGTCTCGGAGCCATGCCCGCTGCCGCTGGCTTCGGGCTTGAACTCGATGATGATGTGGCTTTCACCATTGCTGTCGACAGCAGGGAACTGACGGAACGACATGTTCGACCTCCTTCAGTGGTTCATCGCTACGACGTCAGAGTGAGCCGGCCGGTGTTAGCCGGCCGTCATCAATCGATGAACTGCAGGCGTGCAAGCTCGGCATACAGGCCGCCTTCAGCCAGCAGCTCCGCATGCGTGCCCTCGGCCACGATGCGACCGTGGTCCATCACCACGATGCGGTCGGCCTTCAGCACGGTCGCCAGCCGGTGGGCGATGACCACCGTGGTGCGCCCGGCCATCAATCGTTCCAGTGCCTGCTGCACGCCGTATTCGCTCTGCGCGTCCAGCGCACTGGTGGCCTCGTCGAGCAGCAGGATCGGTGCGTCCTTCAGCAAGGCACGGGCGATTGCCACGCGCTGCTGCTGGCCACCGGACAGGCGGGCACCGCGCTCGCCCAGTTCGCTGTCGTAGCCCTCCGGCAGCGCACGCAGGAAGGCATCGGCCTCAGCGGCGCGGGCTGCATCTTCCACCTCGGCGTCGCTGGCCTCCAGCCGGCCATAGCGGATGTTGTCGCGTGCACTGGCGGCGAACAATGTCGGCTGCTGTGGCACCAGCGCGAGCTGTGCGCGAAGCTCAGCCGGATCGACGTCGCGCACATCGATGCCGTCCACGCAGATGCGGCCGGCTGCCGGATCGTGGAAGCGCAGCAGCATCGACAGCACCGTGCTCTTGCCGGCGCCTGACGGGCCGACCAGAGCGACGGTTTCACCCGGTCGCACGTGCAGGTTGAAATGGTCCAGTGCGGCCTGGTCCGGTCGCTGCGGGTAGTTGAACACCACATCGTCGAAGTGGATTTCGCCACGCAGCGGCTGCGGCAGCGCACGCGGCTTGGCCGGCGCACGGATCTCGATGTCTTCCTGCAGCAGCTCGCCGATGCGGCCCATGCCGCCGGACGCGCGCTGCAGTTCATTCCACACTTCGGCCAGCGCGCCGACCGAACCACCGCCGATCAGTGCGTACAGCACGAACTGGCCCAGCGTACCGGCGCTGAGGCGCCCGTCGATGACGTCGTGTGCGCCCAGCCACAACACACCGACAATCGCGCCGAACACCAGCAGGATGGCGCTGGCGGTGACCAGCGACTGCGCACCGATGCGCCGACGCGCGGCACGGATCGCATCGCCCAGCGCATGGTCGAAACGGCCGCGTTCATAGGGCTCGCGAGCATGCGCCTGCACCGTGCGTACCGCACCCAGCGTTTCGCTGGCCAGGCTGTTGGCATCGGCGATGCGGTCCTGGCTGCTGCGCGCGATGGTGCGCAGCTTGCGCGCGCCGATGATGATCGGCAGCACCGCCAGCGGGATGCCGAGCAGCGACCATGCGGCCAACCGCGGGCTGGTGACGAACAGCATCGCCAGGCTGCCGACCACGGTGACGCTGCTGCGCAGCGCCACGGACATGGTCGAGCCGACCACGCTGCGCAGCAGTTCGCTGTCGGCGGTCAGGCGCGAAACCAGTTCGCCGCTGCGGCTGCGGTCGTGGAAGCCGGCGCCGAGCTGGATCAGGTGTGCGTAGAGGCGGCTGCGCAGATCCGCCACCACCTTCTCGCCGAGCAACGAAACAAAGTAGAAACGCGCGGCCGTCGCCAACGCCAGCACCACCGCGACCAGCATCAGCAGCGCAAAGGCACGGTTGATCTGGCCACCGCTGCTGAAGCCGTGGTCGATCATCTGCTTCACGGCCGGCGGCAGGCTCAGCGTCGCCGCCGAAGAAACGGCCAGGGCCAGCAGCCAGGCGCTGAACAAGCCGCTGTGGCGGCGTACGAACGGCCACAGCGTGCGCAGGCTGCCGAGGCGGCGCAGCGGCGGGGTGGCCGGGTCGGAGGCCGGTGCGTCCTTGTCAGTCATCGAGGGGGTCATCTTGGATACGGATACGATCACGGGTGGCGTCGCGCAGGCGGATTTTCAATGCGTCGACCTGGTCTGCGGGCAATTCCACCCGCAATCTCACGCCATTGGCATCGAATTGTTCATCGCGCTTCTCGGCGGCGTGGGCGGGCAGGGCAGCGTGCAGCGCGCCCAGGTCCTCGAATCCAGCCAGCAGCTGCAGCCGCGCCATCGCCACCAAGGGCAGGCGCGGCGCGGTGCGCAGGCATTCGGCAGCAGCGCCGCCGTACGCACGGACCAGGCCGCCGGCGCCCAGCTTGATGCCGCCGAACCAGCGGGTGACCACCACCATCACTCGATCGAATCCCTGGCCATCAATGGCGGCCAGGATCGGCCGGCCAGCGGTGCCGGCCGGTTCGCCATCGTCGCTGGAGCGATACTCCTGGCCGTGCCGGTAGGCCCAGCAGTTGTGGGTCGCATCGGCCACGGCCACCTCCTGCAGAAATGCCAGCGCAGCAGACGCACCCTCGATCGGCGCGGCATGCGCGATGAAGCGGCTGTGCTTGACGTCCAGGGTGTGGCTGACCGGTTGGGCGAGGGTATCGGGCATTCCCTTCATTCTACGGGCTTGCCGTCGAGGTGCTTCAGTCGTCCAGCAATGGCCGCACATCCTTTGGCAGGCGCGCCTCGGGATAGGTCTGCAGGTAGCGCTCCAGGCTCGCCCGGGCAAGGTCGCGCTGGCCGGCATCGCGACGCTCGCGGATCTTCTGCAGCCATTGCCGGCGGGGCAGCCCGGCGTCGGCCTGCACTTCAGCCTGCACGGCCTCCGCGCTGAGGCCTGCATCGCTGGCGCGGCGCATGACACCGGGTGCGGTTCTGCCGGCCGCGTCCTGCTTGGCCGCGGTGAGTGCGATGCGGTCTTCGGCCGTGGCCTGTGCGGAAGACGTTGATTCCGCCGTCGCCGCCGTGGCCTTGCGCGCCCTCATCGCCGCGGCAGGAACCGCAGGCGCGGATGCAGGCGCAGGCACCGAATAGGCTTCCGGTGCGGGCGGCGCTGCCGCGGGCATCGCAGGCGCGACGAACGCTGTGTCGGCGGTGGGCGCAGGTGGCGGTGCCGGCGCCATCATCGGAGCAGGCAACTGCCGCGGTGTCACGGGCGCAGGTTTCGGCACGTCTGCGATGGCCGGTGCCGGAGCAGGTGCTGCCTCAGCGGCCGCAGGTGCTGCTGTCGGTGCAGGTGCCGGTTCGGTGGCTGCGACATCGGCGGCCGCGCTGTCGTAGGACATGCCTTCGGCGTTCGCATCGGCGGCCATTTCCTGTGCAGCCGGCGCGGTGGCAACCGCCTCCGCAGGGGCCGACGGCGGCTCTGGACGCATCTGCCAGGCGATGCCCACGGCGAACACCGTCGATGCGGCCACGCCGAAGACGGCCGGCCAGCGGCGGCGCGGGCGCAGCGTGCGCGGTGCCGCCGGCAGCGGAGTGGCCTCAGAGGCCGGCGCCTCCACGGCCGCACGCGCAGCGGCCAGGATCGCGGCGTCCAGCGCCGGCGGAGGGCCCTGTTCGGCGCGTCGCCCAAGCAGGCGTGCCAGCTCGCGTTCTTCCGGGGTCAGGGGATCGTCTCGGTTCATGCGTTCAGTCCCGCACGCAGCTTGTCCATCGCATAGCGCAGCCGCGATTTCACGGTTTCCCGGCCAACGCCGGTGATCTGGCCGATCTCCTCCAGGCTCAGTTCCTGTTCCAGCCGCAGCTGCAGCACTTCACGCTGTTCTGCGGGCAGCTCTTCCATCGCCAGTTGGATGCGGCGACGTTGTTCGAATTCGGACAGTTCCGCTTCCGGGGTCTGCCCATCCTCCAGCGCGGCCAGGCGCAGATCGGCATCGGCCGGTGCAGCAGGGCGATGGCGGGCGGCACGCCAGTGGTCGTTCAGGCGGTTGTGGGCAATGCGGAACAGCCAGGTGCTGAAGGCCGCGTCGGCCTGCCAGCCGGCCCGTGCGCTGATCACCCGTTGCCAGACGTCCTGGAACATCTCCTCGGCCAGCGCGGTGTCGCGCAGCTGCCGCAGCAGGAAGCCGAACAGGCGCTTGCGATGACGTGCATACAGGCTTTCGAACGCGTGCACGTCACCGGCGGCCCAGGCCAGCATCAAGGCTTCATCGGTTGGCAGGGCGCTGGCATCCACGCCGTACAGGGTAAGCCCTGCAGGCGGTGGCGCATAGCCGGCGATGGCGTGGGACAGGGCGACGGTCACGGCGGGAATCAGGAGAGGATCGACAGGAAAAACGCCCGACGGCACGTTTCGGGGTTACCGGGCTTCCATTGCCCCCCGGGTGGCGCGTTATGCTCGGTAATTCAGGGGAGGCGGCGCTCAGGCGGCGCCAAGAGAACGTCATTTGTCCACCGAAGCCGACCGCGCGCTGGAAGCGTCACACAACGAGCCTGTGCTGAGCGCGGCGCTGGTGCGCGCGCTTCATGCGCTGCTGCCGGAAACGGCGGTCGTGCGCGTCGGTTGGGACGATCCGCAGCTCGGCAGCGGGCAGGGCGGTTGGCCGATCGGTGGCGGCGGCGAGGACGTCTGGCAGCCCTTGGCCGACCATGCCGAGGGCCGTCATGGCTGGGAGTACGACGGCGCCCGCTTGTTGCTGTCGGTGCGCGGGGCGACACCCTCTCCGGCCTGGTGGGGGCTGGCCCGGCAGGCGATGGAGCTGGCCTTGCAGCGCGACCGCCAGGCGGGTCAGATCAAGGCGCTGGAACAGGCCGAGCGGTTGCAGCAGGCCTTGTTCCAGATTGCCGACCTGGCCGGTGCCGACCTGGAAATGGGCGAGATGCTGCGCCACGTGCATGGCGTGCTGGGCACGCTGATGTATGCGCAGAACTGCTACATCGTCGAGTATGACGATGCCCGTCGGCAGATCCGCTTCCTGTACTTCGCCGACCAGGTCGATGACTTCGTTGCCGATCCTGCACAGAGCTACGACATCGACCAGATGCCGCGCAGCCTGACCGTGGCGTTGCTGCGGCATGGCCGGCCACTGAGCGGGCCTTCGCGCGAACTGCTGGCGCGGGTAGACCAGGAGCACGACCCGCAGCGCGGCCCGGAAAGCCTGGACTGGCTGGGCGTGCCGATGCTGCGCGATGGCCGCGTGTGCGGTGCGATCGTGGTGCAGAGTTACGAGCATGCCGACCGCTACGGCGAAGCCGAACGGGCGCTGCTGGGTTTTGTTGCCCAGCACGTGCAGACCGCCATGGACCGCCGCCAGGCGCAGGTGCGGCTGGAGCAGCAGGTGGAACGGCGCACGCAGGAGCTGCAGCGCGCCAATCTCAGCCTGCAGGATGAAGTGGCCGAGCGCCGTCGTGCAGAGCAGCTGCAGACCGCGCTGTACAACATCGCCGAAATGGCGATGTCGGCCGACAGCCTGGCGCAGTTCTACGGGCAGGTCCACGGCGTGGTCGGGCGCTTGCTGGATGCGCGCAACTTCTACATCGCGCTGGTCAATGCCGAGGGCGATGGGCTGGATTTCGTTTATTCGGTAGACGAGCACAACGCGAGTCGTGCACCGCGCGCGTTCAGCCGAGGGTTGACCGAATATGTGGTCCGCCATCGGCGACCCCTGCTGGCCTCGCGTGCACAGATCGATGCGCTGCTGGAAACCGGCGAGGTGCGCGAATCCGGCGCACGTTCGCAGTGCTGGCTCGGTGTGCCGCTGCTGCGCGACGACGAAGTGGTCGGCGCGATCGTGGTGCAGAGCTATACCGAGCAGATCGCCTTCAGTGTGCATGACCAGCGCCTGCTGATTTTCGTCGCGCAGAACATCGGCACCGGTCTTGCGCGCCAGCGCGACCAGCAGCGCCTGCGCTCGGCGCATGCCGAGCTGGAAAAACGGGTGGAAGAGCGCACCCGCGAACTGGGCGAGGTCAATGAAAAGCTGCTGGGCCAGATCGGCGAACGCCTTCGCGCCGAGCAGCGCCTCACCCATCAGGCCATGCACGACGCGCTGACCGGGCTGCCCAACCGCCTGCACCTGCTGGACAGGCTGCAGGATGCGCTGGCGCTGGCCCGGCGCGAAGGCGGCCCGGTATTCGCGGTGCTGTTCCTGGACCTTGACCGCTTCAAGCTGGTCAACGACAGCATCGGCCACGCCGCCGGCGATCGCATGCTGGTGGAAGTGGCCAAGCGCATCGTATCGATGGCGGGTGACAACGACGTGGTTGCGCGCTTGGGCGGCGATGAGTTCGCCGTGCTGCTGCAATGCCCGGACGGGCTGGCGCAGGCGCTGGATTTCGGCCAGCGGTTGTTGTTGGCACTGCAGGAGTCGATGTGGATCGCCGGTCGGGAGCTGTTTCCCTCCGGCAGCCTGGGCATCGCCCTGTGGAACCCGCGTTATCGCACCGGTGAAGAACTGCTGCGCGACGCCGATGCAGCGATGTACCGGGCCAAGGCGCAGGGCCACGACCGCTGCTCGATCTTCGACGAGGAGATGCGCGAGCAGGCGCTGCGCAGTCTGGATCTTGAGGCTGACCTGCGGCGGGCGATCAACAACCGTGATTTCGTGCCGTTCTACCAGCCGATCGTGCGCCTGTCCGATGGCGAAGTGGTTGGCCACGAGGCCCTGCTGCGCTGGAAGCATGAGCGCCGCGGCCTGCTGCTGCCGGGCGCGTTCCTGGAACTGGGCGAGGAAAGTGGCCTGATCGAACAGGTCGACTGGCTGATTTACGAGCAGGTCATTGCCGGCCTCGCCGACGGCGGGCGTGGCTATGTTTCAGTCAACGTGTCGCCACGGCATTTCCGCTCCGCCGAGTTCAGCGGACGGCTGTATGGATTGCTGGAGGCGTGCAACGCGGACCCACAGCGGCTGCGCCTGGAAATCACCGAGGTCGCGCTGCTCGACGATGGTCCGCATACGCTGCACATCCTCAAGGGCCTGCGCGAACGCGGCATCCAGGTGCAGCTGGACGATTTCGGTACCGGCTTCTCGGCGCTGTCCTACCTGCACCGCTTCCCGATCAGCACGTTGAAGATCGACCAGAGCTTCATTGCCGGCCTGCACGGGCCGGAAGCGCAGAGTACGCGCGCGCTGGTGGAGGGTGTGCTGTCACTGGCGCGCACGCTGGGCATCGAGACCATTGGCGAAGGCATCGAAACCGAGGCGCAGCGTGACACGCTGTTCGAACTCGGCTGCGACTACGGCCAGGGTTACCTGCTGGGCCGGCCGGCGCCGTGGACGCGCGCGGCGGCCTGAGCCACCGCGCACGCAGTCTTCAACGCAGCGCCGCGCGGCGCTTCTCGTCGATCCACTTCGAGGCCTGGGCCGGCTGGTAGTTCTTCATCCAGGCCAGCATCTCTTCGATGTCCGAGCCGTACCACAGGTCCTGGCGCTGCTCGGGGTGAAGGAAGCGCTCTTCCACCATGCGATCGATCATGCCGATCAGCGGTGCGTAGAAGCCGTCCACGTCGAGGAACGCACAGGGCTTGTTGCCGATGCCGAGCTGGCGCCAGGTCAGCATCTCGAAGATCTCTTCCATGGTGCCGAAGCCGCCGGGCAGGGCGACGAAGCCATCGGACAGATCGAACATGCGCGACTTGCGCTCATGCATCGAACCGACGATCTCCAGTTCGGTCAGGCCGCGATGGGCCACTTCCCAGTCGGCCAGCTGGCGCGGAATCACGCCGGTGACCTGACCGCCGGCGGCGAGCACGGCATTGGCCACGGTGCCCATCAGGCCGACATTGCCGCCGCCGTACACCAGGCGCATGCCGTCGCGGGCGATGCGGTCGCCCAGCGCAATGGCGCGTTCGGTGTAGACCGGCTTGCTGCCAGCGTTGGAACCGCAGTACACACAGATCGACTTCATGGATCTTCCTGTCTTGGCCGGAAACGAAAACGCCCCGCCGTTGACCAGTGAAGCCGGTCGCAGGGCGGGGTGTCCGGGCAATTATGAGGCCTTGCCGTTGTTCTCTGTAGCGCCGGGCCGTGCCCGGCGGCATTTCGTTCAGATCACGGCCAGCCCGTCAGCCCCAGCCGGGCGGCGCCCGGCGCTACGCGGGTGCGGAGTTACGCAGCGGCAGCCTGCTCGCGGCGGGGCCCTTCACGCAGCGCGCGGCCCACCATGCCCACCAGCAGGTCCAGCTCGCTGCTGTCCATGCCGAAGTGCGGGGTGAAGCGCAGCGAGTTCTCGCCGCCGTGGATCACGTTGATGCCGTGCTGGCGCAGCCATTCCTCGGTGGAATTGGCGCCATAGCACTTGAACTGCGGGGCCAGCTCGCAGGAGAACAGCAGGCCGGTGCCCTGCACCTTGGTGATCAGGCCGCCCAGCTCGTTCTTCAGCTGCTCCAGCTTGCGCACGGCCTCAGCACCGCGCTCGGAGATCGCCGCGCGGACCTGCGGGGTCAGCTGGGCCAAGGTGGCGCAGGCCACGTCCAGCGCACGCGGGTTGCTGGTCATGGTGTTGCCGTAGATACCCTTGCGGTACAGCTGCGCGGCGTGCTCGGTCACCGCCAGCACCGACAGCGGGTACTGCGCGGCGTTGAGCGCCTTGGAATAGGTTTCCATGTCCGGCGCATCCAGGCCTTCGAAGCCCGGATAGTCGACCACCGACAGCACGCCATGGGCACGCAGGCCGGCCTGGATCGAGTCCAGCAGCAGCAGGCTGCCGTGGGCACGGGTCAGTTCGCGGGCCAGCGCGTAGAACGCCGGCGGCACGGAGCGGCCCGGGTCACCTTCGCCCATCACCGGCTCCAGGAACACCGCTTCGATGAACCAGTTGTTGTGCGCAGCATCCTCGAACACCTTGCGCAGGCCGGCCTCGTCGTACGGCGCGACGGTGATCACAGACTCCTCGCCACGGTAGCTGGCCAGGTGCTGCATGTAGGTCTTGCGGCTGGAGTCGGAATACAGTGCCGGGCGGTCGGTACGGCCGTGGAAGCTGCCCTTGATGACCACGCGCTTGATTGCCGCACCGGCATGGCGGGCGCCCGGGTCGGTCTGCAGCTTGGCGTTGACGTCGGCGATGCGCGCCGCCAGGCCGACCGCTTCCGAACCGGAATTCAGGCACATGAAGCGCGTGAACGGACAGCCGCCACGACGGTGGCCGATCTCCGCCCGCAGCGCGGTGATGAAGCGCTGCTGGGACAGGCTGGGGGTCATGATGTTGGCCATCACCTGCGGCCGTGACATCGCCTCCATGACCGCATCGGGGGTGTGGCCGAAGCCGAGCATGCCGTAGCCACCGGCGTCGTACAGCACCGCGCCCTTCAGGGTGACCACCCACGGGCCGCGTGCGGCCAGCGCCACATACGGGGTCACCGCATCATCGGCGTAGAAATTGACGAAGCCGTCCTGCATGGCATCGATCTGCGCCTGCTCATCCTGTGCCAGCAACGGCCCCAGCTCGGCCTGCACGCGCGCGAATTCGGCGGCAGCGGCGTCAATCGCGGCAACCAGTTGCGGGTGGTTGGCGGCGAGGGCGGTCAGGGTTGCGTCATCCAGGCCGTTGGTGAGGCGGGTGCCGGGCTGGGCGCGGAGGGGGGCGAGGCGTTCGATGAAGCTCATTGCAGATCTCCTGAAACGTTGGGTCGCACGGGCCTTCAAAAGCAAAACGCGCGTCTTTACGCGCGCTTGGGGCGGGCTCGTGCAGCGGACTTCCTCGTCGATGCTAGCACTTGTTTTTTTGCGCGATAACCCCGCAAAAGACTGCTGCATAGCAGCATTTTGCGCGACGTTCGAGGTCCGCTGCGCAGGCTCGCAGACGCTGGACGTACAATGCGCGCCATTGTCGACCTGTTGCCGTCCACTGCCTTGAAGAAGTCCGATTTCCATTACGACCTGCCGGCCGAACTGATCGCCCAGGCACCCTTGGCCGAACGCTCGGCGAGCCGTCTGCTGCTGGTGCCGCCGGCGCCGGCTGCCTTCACCGATCTACAGGTGCGCGACCTGCCGTCGCTGCTGCAGCCGGGCGACCTGCTGGTGTTCAACGACACCCGGGTGATTCCGGCGCGCCTGTTCGGGCAGAAGGCCAGCGGTGGCCGCGTGGAGATCCTGGTCGAGCGCCTGCTCGGCGGCCAGCAGGCCCGGGCCCAGGTCGGTGCCAGCAAGTCGCCGAAGGCCGGCAGCCGCATCGCCCTGGATGCCGGAGGCGAAGCCGAGGTGCTGGGCCGCGATGGCGAGTTCTATGTGCTGCAGTTCCATGTGCCGGAGTCGCTGGAACAGTGGCTGCTGCACGCTGGCCGGCTGCCGTTGCCACCTTACATCCAGCGCGAGCCGGGCGTGGACGATCGCGAGCGCTACCAGACCGTGTTTGCCCGCGAAGTGGGCGCGGTGGCGGCGCCGACCGCCGGCCTGCACTTCGATGAGGCGCTGCTGGCGGCACTGAAGGACAAGGGCGTGGATTTCGGCCACGTCACCCTGCACGTGGGCGCGGGCACCTTCCAGCCGGTGCGCGCCGACGACCTGAAGGACCACGTGATGCACCGCGAGTGGCTGAACGTGGGCGCCGAGTTGGTGCAGCAGGTGCGGCGCACGCGTGCGGCCGGTGGCCGGGTGATCGGCGTGGGCACGACCGTGGTGCGCGCGCTGGAAAGCGCGATGCGCGATGGCGAACTGCTGCCGTTCGCCGGCGAAACGCAGATCTTCATCACCCCGGGCTACCGGATCCGCAGCGTCGACGCGATGGTCACCAATTTCCATCTGCCGGAAAGTACGCTGCTGATGATGATCTCGGCCTTTGCCGGCAAGGAGCGGGTGTTCGAGGCCTACCAGCACGCGATCGAGCAGCGTTATCGCTTCTTCAGCTACGGCGACGCGATGCTGCTGTTCCCGCAGGCGGGTTAGGGCTGAGGTGGGTAGCGCCGGGCCATGCCCGGCGTGGCGGAGTTGCGGGTCATCCGCCGGGCATGGTCCGGCGCTACCGGAGCAGAAAAGGCGGTTTTGGGAGACAATGGGCGACTATTTGCCCGAATGACCGCTCCATGTCCCGATTGCAGTTCCAGCTCCAGACCCGTGATGGCCGCGCCCGCCGTGGCCGCCTGACCTTCCCGCGCGGCACGGTGGAAACGCCGGCCTTCATGCCGGTGGGGACCTATGGCTCGGTCAAGGGCATTCTGCCGGACCAGGTGCGGGCACTGGGCGCCGAGATCATCCTCGGCAACACCTTCCACCTGTATCTGCGCCCGGGCCTGGACATCATCGCCGACCATGGCGGCCTGCACGGCTTCTGCCGCTGGGATGGCCCGATCCTGACCGACTCCGGCGGCTTCCAGGTGTTCTCGCTGGCCCACCGCCGCAAGATCACCGAGCAGGGCGTGACCTTCGCCTCGCCGACCGACGGTGCCCGGGTGTTCCTGGGCCCGGAAGAGAGCATGAAGATCCAGAAGGTGCTCGATTCGGACGTGGTGATGATCTTCGACGAGTGCACGCCGTACCCGGCCACCGAGGACGTCGCCCGCCGCTCGATGGAGCTGAGCCTGCGCTGGGCCCAGCGCAGCCGCAACGCCCATGATGAACTCGGCAACGACGCGGCCCTGTTCGGCATCGTCCAGGGCGGGGTGCATACGGACCTGCGCAGCCGCTCGGCCGAGGCCCTGCAGGGGATCGGCTTCGACGGCTATGCCATCGGCGGCCTGGCCGTGGGTGAGCCGGAAGACGAGCGCAACGCCATGCTCGACCATCTGGACCCCGAATTGCCCGCCGACCGTCCGCGCTACCTGATGGGCGTCGGCCGCCCCGAGGACCTGGTCGAGGGTGTCGCACGTGGCGTGGACATGTTCGACTGCGTGATGCCGACCCGGAATGCGCGCAACGGCCACTATTTCACCTCGTTCGGCACCGTCCGCATCCGCAATTCACAGTACGCGCGGGACATGGACCCGATCGAGCCGGGCTGTGGCTGCGTGGCCTGCGCCGGCGGCTATACCCGCTCGTACCTGCGTCATCTGGACCGCTGCAACGAGATGCTGGCGCCGATGCTGGGCACCCAGCACAACCTCTTCTATTACGAAAAACTGATGGCTGACATCCGCGCGGCCATCGAGGCGGGAACCTTCCTGGCCTTCCGCGAGTCCTTCTACGCAGCACGCGGGGCGGTAGCGCCGCCCCTGTAAACCCGCAGCACCCCCTGCCAAACGGCCCAAGGACGAATGCCCGGGGCCGTGGCATACTTCAAGGCTGACCCAGATCCGCGGTCGACACCTCGTGCCCGTGAAACGGCCGAAGCGCCGCCCAACCAAAGGACCAACGATGAACCTGCTTGCCTTCCTGATTCCCGCCGCCCACGCCCAGGCCGCTGGCGGCCAACCGCAGGGCATGGGCCTGACCACGCTGCTGTTCCCGATCATCCTGATCGCCATCATGTACTTCCTGATGATCCGCCCGCAGATGAAGCGGCAGAAGGAGCACAAGTCCATGCTGGAGAAGATCAAGCGCGGCGACGAAGTGCTGACCAACGGCGGCATCGCCGGCAAGGTCACCGATATCGGCGACAACTTCGTCACCGTCGAAGTGGCCGAGAACGTGCGCATCCGCGTGCAGAAGGGCGCTGTCGGCAGCGTGCTGCCGACCGGCACCCTGGATTCGGCCAAGTAAGCCACTCCCTTTCTGAAGCACAACCGCGGCGCCGGGGATGGCGCCGCGCGGGACCCAAGCAATGCTCGAATTTCCACGCTGGAAGTACGTCGTCATCGTGATCGTACTGGCGCTCAGCGCGCTGTACGCACTGCCCAACATCTACCAGAAGGACCCGGCCATCCAGATCACCGCCAACCGTGGCGGCCAGATCGACGATGCGCTGCGTGACCGTGTGCTGGCCGACCTGAAGAAGGCCGGTGTCACCACGCTCGGCGCAGAGAAGGAAGGGGACAGCCTGATCGTCCGCCTGTCGGACCTGAAGTCGCAGTCCGCCGCCAGCGATGCGCTGCGTGACAGCGTGGGCGAGAACTACACGGTGGCCCTGAACCTGGCCTCGACCGTGCCGGACTGGCTGGCCAAGCTCGGCGGTCGCCCGATGGTGCTGGGCCTGGATCTGCAGGGCGGTGTGCACTTCGTGCTGCAGGTCGACCAGAAGGCCGCGCTGGACAAGCGCCTGGATGCCTACACCGAAGACGTGCGCAGCACCCTGCGTGATGCGCGCATCGCCTACCAGTCGGTCGAGCGTCGCGCCGACAACACCATCGTCGCCAACCTGAGCCCGTCGGCCGGTGAAGACGCCGGTACCCGTGCCCGCGCCGCGCTGGCCAAGGCGCAGCCGACGCTCGGCTACGACGTCAGCGGCAACCGCATCACGGTCTCCATTCCGGAAGCCGAGATCGCGCAGATCGCCAACGGCGCCATCGAGCAGAACATCAACACCCTGCGCAACCGCGTGAACCAGCTCGGCGTGTCCGAGCCGATCATCCAGCGCCAGGGCGCCGACCGCGTGGTGGTGCAGCTGCCGGGCGTGCAGGACACGGCCGAAGCCAAGCGCATGATCGGTGCCACCGCCACCCTGGAATATCGGGCGGTTGTGGACGGTAATCCGACAAGCGTCGCGGATAAAATCGCCAGTGGCCGCATTCCGCCGGAAGCGAAGCTTTATCAGCGTCGCGAAGGGGGCGGTCCGGTGCTGCTGAACAAGCGCGTGATCGTTACCGGTGACCAGATGGTGGCCGCGCAGGCGGTGACCGACTCCACCAGTGGCACCCCGGCAGTCAGCGTGACGCTGAACAATGTCGGCGGCCAGCGCATGTTCGACTTCACCAGCGCCAACGTGAACAAGCCGATGGCGGTGGTCTACACCGAGCGCGTGCCGACCGTGACCGTGGTTGACGGCCAGGAAGTGCGTGGCTTCAAGGTCAACGAGGAAGTGATCTCGGTGGCCAACATCAACGGCGTGTTCGGCAAGAACTTCCAGACCACCGGTCTGCAGAAGAAGGAAGCCGAAGACCTGGCCAAGCTGCTGAAGTCGGGCTCGCTGGCTGCGCCGATGGACTTCGTTGAAGAGCGCGTGGTCGGCCCGAGCCTGGGTGCGGAGAACGTCAAGAACGGCATCACCGCGGTGGTCTACGCGTTCATGTTCACGCTGGTGTTCTTCACCATCTACTACCGCATGTTCGGCCTGATCACCTCGGTCGCGATGCTGTTCAACCTGCTGATCGTAGTGGCGGTGATGTCGCTGTTCGGCGCGACCATGACCTTGCCGGGGTTTGCCGGCCTGGCGTTGTCGGTCGGTCTGTCGGTCGACGCCAACGTGCTGATCAACGAACGTATCCGTGAAGAGCTGCGTGCGGGAGTGCCGGGCAAGACCGCGATCGTGACCGGTTACGAGCGCGCTTCGGGCACCATCCTCGACGCCAACCTGACCGGCCTGATCGTCGGTGTGGCGCTGTTCGCATTCGGTACCGGTCCGCTGAAGGGCTTCGCGCTGACCATGATCATCGGTATTTTCGCTTCCATGTTCACCGCGATCACCGTATCGCGTGCACTGGCGACGCTGATCTACGGCCGTCGCAAGAAGCTCCAGAACGTGGCCATCTGACGGGACGACACGCACATGAAACTGTTTCCGCTGCACATCCTCCCGAACGATACCAAGATCGACTTCATGCGCTGGCGCCATGTCGCGATGGTCGTCACGATCATCGTGTTCCTGGCATCGATCGGCATCATCGGCTTCAAGGGCTTCAACTACGCTCTGGACTTCACCGGCGGCACCCTGATCGAAGCCCGCTTCGAACATGCGGTGGACGTCGAGGACGTCCGCAGCAAGCTTGAGCAGAACGGCTTCGACGGCGCCCAGGTACAGAGCGTCGGTGGCAACACCGACCTGCTGATCCGCCTGGCCCCGCACGGTGAACATGCTCCGGGTACCGGTGGCGCCTCTGCCGAGGACAAGGCCACTGCTGCGGCCGTGGTCAAGGCGGTTTCTTCGGCGGACAACCAGGCCACCGTGCTGCGCAACGAGTTCGTTGGTCCGCAGATCGGCAAGGACCTGGCGATGAATGGCCTGTACGCCACCATCTTCATGCTGGCCGGCTTCCTGATCTACATCGCGGTGCGCTTCGAATGGAAGTTCGCGGTTACCGCCAGCATCGTGGCCATGTTCGACCTGATCGTGACGGTGGCCTACGTGTCGCTGCTCGGCCGTGAGTTCGACCTGACCGTGCTGGCCGGCCTGCTGTCGGTGATGGGTTTTGCGATCAACGACATCATCGTGGTGTTCGACCGTGTCCGCGAGAACTTCCGCAGCCTGCGCGTGGAGCCGATGGAAGTGCTGAACCGTTCGATCAACCAGACGCTGTCGCGTACGGTGATCACCGCGGTGATGTTCTTCCTGTCCGCGCTGGCCCTGTACATGTACGGCGGCAGCTCGATGGAAGGTCTGGCCGAGACGCACATGATCGGTGCGGTGATCGTGGTGCTGTCCTCGATCCTGGTCGCGGTGCCGATGCTGACCGTGGGTGCCCTGCGCGTGACCAAGCAGGATCTGCTGCCCAAGGCCAAGGACATCGAAGCCCTGGAGCGTCGTCCGTAAGCCTCTGCTGCACGCAGTACACAGAGAACCCCGCGCAAGCGGGGTTTTTTGTTGACAGGGCTTGCAGCCCTGCACCTGCTGAGGCAACAGCAACAGCAACAGCAACGGCAACAGCGGGTTATCCGTGGGATGGCGGGGCGGTGTCGGATTGCGGGGACGCCGCAAGTACGTCCCTGTAGGCTTGGCAGCCGCATCCATGCGGCTGACACCCCGCAATCCGACACCGCCCCACCACTGACAG
>NZ_JACGTN010000029.1:0-344 GCF_014763005.1 Stenotrophomonas sp. Br8
GGAAGTGGCCTCAGCGCCATTCCCGTGTGCTGCGAAGTTTCCTTCGTAGCGAGCCGCCCATTATAGCCGGCTTTTCCGCTTCGTCAACACCTTTTTTCAAGGCCGTCTCACCGAGGTGGACGTTGTTGCCGATGCTGCTTCGTCGTTGGACCCGAGGGCCTTTCGTCGTTGCGAGCCGCCTATTATGGCAGGCTTTTCAGCTTTGTCAACAACTTGTGAGAGGAACTTGAAGCTCTTCGCGAAGTTGTTGCCGTAAGTCCAGGTCGAAACCTGAGGCTTGCAAAAAAAGGAAAACCCCGCTGCATGAGCAGCGGGGTTTTCGGGGTATAAACCCTGGCGATGAC